>NZ_JBHIOT010000056.1:0-2713 GCF_042195745.1 Bartonella sp. AP7XZML | reverse complement strand
AGAGTTTTCCCTCTAAACTCAATTGTTTCATCAGTAAGTTCGTATTTCTTTTCTACAGCCATCTTTGTCTCCTTAATGCTGCAATCTATCGCCCGTCTGATCAACACCGCGACTTTTAGAAATTGAAGAAAAATTCTCTTGATACCAATCGCTAGGACTTATGTAATTATCAGTAACTTCTGCTATTTTTTGTATTATCCTAGGATGCGGAAATCGCTTCTTATTCACATAGCGTGCTATAGATGCTTGTGTAACACCTACCAAAATCGCAAACTCGGCATAAGTAATATTATTCTTTGATAAATACAGTTTTAGTTTAGACATTCCTCTTTTTACCATATTGGTATTATTAAGACAAGCATATTTTACCATATTGGCATTTGAAAGGATATTTTTTTTAATTAGGATAAGAATCATGAATAATTTGAAATTTTTCAGACAAAAAGTAGGTTTAACTTCAAAAGAATTAGCCGAATTGGTAGGGACTAGTCAGCCACAAATTTTTCGTTTAGAAAATGGACAACGAAAATTAACAAAGGAGTGGGCTGTACGTTTGGCGCCACACTTAAAAATTACCCCCAAACAACTGTTGTTTTCAGGAAATAAGCCTAATAGCTTAGATGAACAAATTGAAGATATGTTAGAGCATCTAAGCTACGATAATAAGGTTAAACTTCTTGATCTCCTTTCTTCATTTTATCAAGATAAAAAAGAATAAACTCTCTTTTTTCATCTTCTGTCAATTTATCCCATAGTTCTAATATTTGCGTATTAATTGACCATTTTTCATCCATTTTTTCTACTCTAAAAAAATATAAAATAAAAAAATAACCATTTTGGTATTGACTTTAAATTACCGTTTTGGTATCAAATATCCCATATCTTAGAAAATAACTTTTGCCAATAGGCTGTATGGAGGCATTTGTGAAAAAACCAGTGTTTATAAATTCTGATGAAATTCTCTTAGTGATGTGCGAAAATGAAGAGCAAAATCTCGCTAAATCTGGTCCTTTCTTAGAAGAAAGTGACATGATCAAATTTATCGACCAAGCCGATAACGCTGTCCAAATTTTGCGTGTAGAACCAACGACTAATCGTTGCGAAGATATCTCTGAAGATATTGCCGAATTCTATCTTAAAGAATGTGAAGAGCAGTGTTTCAACGGAAACATTCCTCACGACTTTGTTACGCATAGTTCAGCATACGGTTTTTTTTTAGATGATATAAAACAGCGCGAATATGATGATGCAATGTATGGTTCTTACGAAAAACAACACCGTTTGCGTCCTTGTGATGTGCTTTAAAATCTAAAGGCGTTTTTAAAAGCGCCCCCCTCTTTCCTCTTATTAAATTATCGGATGGAGTAAACTTATGAATAATCCTATCGCTATCGCAAATAACACGGTTAACGGAGAAAGCGTTCAAACAGTCAATGCTCGTGACTTGCATGCCTTTTTAGAAGCAAAACGAGACTTTTCCAATTGGATTAAGGACCGTATTAGCAGATACAATTTTATAGAAGGACAAGACTTTGTAAAAACACAAGATTTGCGGTCACCAAATTTGGCGAGCGCAAAATCTAGATCTGTTATTGCAATTAATTATCATCTCACCTTGGAAATGGCAAAAGAACTTTCCATGGTAGAGCGTAATGAAAAAGGAAAACAAGCCCGTCAATATTTTATTGAATGCGAGCGGCGTGCAAAGCAAGTTGTTACACCACAAATCGATTACTCAAANTCACTTATTGCCTTATCAAGACAAAATCCAAAAAGGACTAATGGATTGCTCAACCCTCACTATTCAAACCGAAAATGGAACTGAAAAAGTCATTCCTTCCGCAAAAATCACCACAAAAGGCATGGGACTGCTGTCTCAAGAGATTAAAAGACAAAACATGCATTAAGGGAAATAAACCATGGAAAAGAAATATGAATTTACTGATGAAACAATCGAAGTTGATGGCAAAATCCTTCACCGCATTCGTGCTTTAAGGGATTTTGATGATGTCAAAAAAGGAGATCTTGGTGGCTTTATTGAAAAGGAATATAACTTAGGTCATGATGGTGATTGTTGGGTAGATGGTGATGCCAAGGTGCTCGAAAGCGCTACCATTTTTCATAATGCCAAGATATTTGATGGCGCCTGTATTAGTGGAAATGCTAAGGTTTATTCTGATGCACAAGTTTACAGTCGTGCTGTTGTTTACGGTAATGCCAAGGTTTCTGGTAGTGCACATGTTTTTGGTGATGCTGTTGTTCGCGACAAATCTCATGTTTGCGGTGATGCAGAAGTTTACAATGACGCACGTATTTATGGTGACGCAGCAGTTTTTGAGAATGCACGAATAAAGAATAGTGCCAAGGTTTACGACAATGCTCGTGTATATGGGAACGCAATAATTTGTGGTCCTGCTCTCATTTATAACAATGCTAAAGTTTATGGTGATGTCATTATATCATGCTCCAATTTCACGTATGAGGATGATGTTAATTATGGAAATGTTGAGATTTTTGGAGATGCAAAAGTTTATGATAGTGCTCGCATTTATGACGCAGTCAAGATTTTTAGAAATGCCGAAATTCGTGGATTAGCTAATATTCGCGGTAACACGAGAATTCCTCAAGACATAAAACTCTAACACCCCAAAACCAGCCTTTTAACAGATGCGTGATTCACGCCACGGGTGAATTGCGCGCAATGTAGGAAATC
>NZ_JBHIOT010000055.1:0-1700 GCF_042195745.1 Bartonella sp. AP7XZML | reverse complement strand
ACAACCTATTAATCTACAAAGCTGCGTATAGAGTTTCTTCAATATTCCGTTTCTCATGATCTTTCTCTTTAAACCTGTGAAGGGTGCTGTTGCTGTTCATTATTATCTGTAGAAGCAGCAGTAAAAGCAGATTGTGAAGATAATTTAGAATCACATGATTGCGTCCTATAAAAAAACGAGAAAAAGTCTTCTGCCTTAATCGGCGCTCCAATTCTTTTGGCTTCATTTAAAAGGATTGGGATATGTTTTGTCGGAATTCTCCCACCAGTTCCACCTTTTGATACAGGACGCAGCCAGACATACACACGTGTTCTATGAACTCCGAGCAACTGAGACACCCTACGAACTCCACCTAACAGATTTATTATTTCATAAAATTGTTTCATAATTCGCATTGTAGCTTATTTAGGTACAAAATCAATAGATAATGTAACGAAAACCACAAAAGATTTTTTTTCTAATAAAGATATAATGGAAACCATGAATAACATTATGAAAATTTGGCTAAGTGAAGCCTTACAAGAATCTGGATTATCTCAATCATCGCTTGCTAGACAACTAAGTGAGAAGATGCAGCGCCCTATCTATCGCTCTGCCGTCAATAAAATGCTAACGGGTGAACGAGGAATAAGTGTGCAAGAGGGTATGGCAATTGAAGAAATCACAAAATATCCTCTTCCACGAAAAAAAACGATACCTTTAATGGGTTATGTAGGAGCAGGTTCAGAAATTATCCCCTATGAAGACGGTTGGCTTGAAGAAGTAGAAATCCCCCCATACATTACAAAAGATACGTACGCGGTAAAAGTTGAGGGCGACTCAATGGAACCTTTCATTGAGGATAAATCTATTTTATTTTATTCAGAAAACATTTCTCCAAGTTTACTCCTTAATAAAAAAGCAATTGTCTATACGCAAGATGGACGCTGTTTTGTCAAAATAATAAAACAAGGTAGTAAACCTAGTTTATTTAATTTAGAGAGTTTAAATAGATTATATCCAGAAATAAAAGATGTTGCATTAGTTTGGGCGGCACCTATAGACTGGATAAAACCACCAAGATTTTAAAATATTTAAACCCAATAAATGTACTATTAAAGCTCTAACTATTCTAAGCATATCCCCTCTTTTTTAGTGATTACAGCTTTAATTTTTTAAGTAATTTTTTTATATTTATATAAAAGTTTCTAAAATCGTTACATTTATGTTGACATAAGTTCCTAAATACGCTACATTGGTATCCATAAATTAACACAAACAATCGCCAAGAGGCGTTAGGGAGGAAAAATTATGGATAAGCCAATTCTTATAAATTCCAATGAAATTTTATTAGTTGCCTACGATGATAATCAAAACATTGCAGAGTCTGGACCACTTGATGCAAGCCAAATTCTAAGCATTGTTGCTGAGGTAGATGATGCAATCCAAATCTTTCGTATAAATCCTTCTGAGAATAATTGTGAAGATATCTCTGAAGAGATTGCAGACGCATATGTAGAAGCAAATATTGAACATCTCCATGAGGATAGTGAGGTTCATTACTTTGTACGTGAAAGTAATGCTTACCATGATCTTTTATCTGAGTTAGCAGAAGAAAAATATAATGATGAGGTCTACGGGACCTACGAACAACAACACCGTTTGCGTCCTTGTGATGTGCTTTAAAAATTCTTAAGGGCGCATTTAAAAGCGCCCCCTTT
>NZ_JBHIOT010000054.1:0-5311 GCF_042195745.1 Bartonella sp. AP7XZML | reverse complement strand
GCTATGCAAAACAGCAACGTTTAGCCATAGCCTCTAGCCTTTCGGATTAAATACCATGATGTTAGCTTTGGGTGGTTTTATCTTTTCCATTGAAACAGCAGCTTATCAAACACTTGACATGTCTTACGGCATTCCATGGGTCGAGCAAGGGCGATTGGGGCGCAAAGCAGCGCTTCAATTGCCTGCCTTTGCAAATGCGGAATTTTCTTTAACCGGTGTAATCTATCCAGATTTCAAAGGTGGTCACAGACAGCTCGAATATTTGCGACAAATGGCACATAATGGTCCTCATATCCTTGTTACCGGTCAAGGCAAAATCTTAGGTAAGTTTGTCATTCTTTCTGTAGAGGAAAAACAAAGCGTTTTTCATCATAATGGCACCCCAAAAAAACAAGAATTTACAATAAAGTTGAGAGAATATGGTGAAGACCTATGAGTGATCTTTACGTAACAAAAGAAGGCGATATGGTTGATGCCATTTGCTGGAGATACTATGCAAAAGGTCAACAAGCCCTTGCTGTTGAACGCGTTTATGCAGCAAATTTGGGTCTTGCAGACTATGGACCCATTTTAAAAGCAGGTATCACGATACTCTTACCAACCCTCCCCTATCCGAAAGCCACACCGGTGATNTGGCAAATGGAGAAGACATCACAAAAACTCTTATGGATTATGTTTTATCAATTGAAATTACCGATGAAGCAGAAAACAAAAGTGATCGTATCACTATAGAGCTTGATGACCGCGCACGTGACAGTGATAACGGCTTTCTTGATATTCCTCTTATCGGGACAGTTATTTCCGTAACACTTGGCTATGAAGGCGGGAAAAACCGCGATATGGGAGCCTATCTGATTGATGAAATCTCTGTAAGCAGCCCCCCACAAAGTTTAAGCGTGACCGGACGCGCCGCCTCTATGAACACCTCTTATAGAACACCCAAAAGCCAATCCTATCATCAACAAACCCTTGGCAACATCATTCAAGAGATAGCAGAGCGTAATGGCTATACGCCAAAGGTTGATCCTTCTCTTGCAAAAATCNAAGAGATAGCAGAGCGCAATGGCTATACACCAAAAGTTGACCCTGCTCTTGCTAAAATTGTTGTGCGTCACATTGATCAAACTTCTGAAAGCGATATGGCTTTTGCCACACGCCTTGCAGAAGACTATGATGCGGTAGCAAAACCCGTTGATGGCAAGCTTGTTTTGGCTAGACGGGGGGAAGGCAAAGCTATCACTGGTGAAACACTCCCCGTTGTTATTATCCATGAAAAACTCTGTACCTCTTGGGATTTTAAATATAGCGCACGGGATGAAGCAGGAGCAGCCAATGGCTTAGCAACAGATGTGGGAGACGACCAAAAAGCCGCTGCTGATGCACGAGAACCAGAAGAGATTGATGATGATGAAAACTTTATCCATATGGATGACAATGACAGAGCACCATCATCATCTGAATCGGAAAAAGCAGAAACAACACCTGAGAAAGAAGAAGAAGACAAAGAGAAGAAAGGCGGTGTTATCGCAAGCTATCATGATATTCGCACTGGTGAAAAAAAAGAAGTCAAAGTTGGTAAAGCACCGTTTCATGAACTCAAATATACCTACCACAATCAATCAGAAGCTGTTGCAGCCATTGCTGCTTATCGCAATAAATCATCACGCGGTAAGTCTTCTTTCTCATGTGATATCGGCGGTGATCCGTTTGTGCAAGCAGAAGCAAAGCTTGTTCAAGAGCCCCCTTTCCGCCCCTATATTCCAGCAGAATGGCGTATCAAAAGTGTTAAGCACAAACTTGATAAAACGGGCGGTTACACCACAAAAATAGAGTGCGAACTTTTTGATGAAGCCCAAGAAGACACAGCTGGAAACGTTGCAAACACAACACCAGACAAGGATGATACCCTTGATCCAAACGCCCCACCTAACGCATGTGATGAAGGCGAAGGCGTTATCCATATGGATGAGGAAGATATCAATTAGCAAAAATGCAAAAAATATCGAAAACCGCTTGACAATGTGGCGACAATATGAATAATCGAATCAGGTGCCTGAAAAACACCTTGATAGCAAGCGGATTGATTGTCGAAATAATCAGTTTTCCGCACATTAAAAGCTTTGACTCATTGTATGTTACACGCATATAATGACTTTGTCGGGTGTAGTTACGCTATACAATACCCTTTTGGGAAAAGCGTAACGACGGACTTGCTACCGTGTTTTTCAGCACCCGGCGCTTTCTAATTAAAGTGTCAATGAAAAACGTCTAAATAGCAAGGAGTTCTCATGAACACTCTTATTCCGATATCGGAACAAACTGTTGGACAGGAAATTGTTCAAACAGTAAATGCACGTAATCTGCACGCATTCTTAGAAGCAAAACGAGACTTTTCCAATTGGATTAAAGACCGTATTATCAAATACAATTTAGAAGAAGGAATAGATTATATTTTAACGCTCGCCAAAACTGGCGAACGTCAAAATGTAGTGTTAAAAGAATATTATCTTACATTAAATGTAGCAAAAGAGCTTTCTATGCTTGAGAATAATAAGAAAGGTAGAGAGGCTCGTTTATACTTTATCAAATGTGAACGACTTTTGAAACAAGTAGTGACACCACAAGTTGACTATTCGAAACCTGAAGCATTACTTGGTGTCTTAAATCACTTACAAAGCCAAATAGAGCAGAAAGATCATGTTATTGCTAAATTAGAACCAAAGGCAAAAGCACTTGATGGTTTAAAGCGCTCTGATGGTCTGTTTGGTCTTATCGAAGCAGCAAAGATGTTGGAGGTACGACCAAAGGATTTAACCGATTATTTGCGTAAACATGATTGGGTGTATCGTCGTGCTCCAGGGGCGCCTCTGTTACCTTATCAGGATAAGATAAAAAAAGGATTCATGGATTGTCCCGCTATCACAATTCAAAGACCAGATGGTACAGAAAAGGTGCTGCCTTCAACGAAAATCACATCTAGAGGATTGGCATGTTTAAGAGAACAAATCCATGGAGGTGTGCAATGAAGATAGATACCAACTTCTTATGCGATTTATGGATAGCATTATCTCAATTTTCTAATGATGAAAATGTGAGCGACAAAGATTGTAGTGCTCTAGTTCAAACTATGAATGCAATAGAAAAGGTTCTAGTTTTAAAGCTTCAAGATGACGTGCCCAATATTACAAAAATCTTGGCAATTTTGACAGATTTTGGAGCTTCAGAACTTCCACATAGCATGGATTCTTTGGTACGCGCTTATGAACCAAATTCCGAGAGCCCCATTAAAAAGGTTGCTTAATTTAAAAAATATGCCCCTCCCCGTTTTCAAAAATGGGGAGGTAGTCAAGATGCTTCTTCTAAAGCCGCTTGTTCCTTACAATTATTTTGGATAGGTGTTAAGCTAATCTGCAAATTTAAAGCACTCAAAACACTAAGAAAAGTAGAAAGGCGTGGATCACCTTTATCGCTTAAAGAAAGATAAAGAGACTCGCGATTTAGTCCTGTCTCTTGAGAAACAGTTGTCATTCCTTGTTTACGCGCAATAATACCTAATACATGTGCAATATAGCCACTATTTTTGGTTTCTAAAGCATCATCTAATAAGATCTTAAAGTCTTCAGGTGTATTAAAATATTCACTTACATCAAATTTAGTAATTTCCATGTTTCATTTCCTTTACTAATTGAAGGGCTTTTTCGATATCTTTTTGTTGTGTGGATTTATCACCAGCATTTAATAACAAAATGATTTGTTTCCCTTGTTTTACAAAATAAATCCTATAGCCTGGTCCATAATTTATTTTTAGTTCACCAATGCCACGGAAATATTTCACGTCTCCTAGAAGCCCATATTCAAGGCGGAAAATACGTGCAGCAATTTTCTTTTGCACTTGTTTGTCTTTTAACGAGTCTAACCACTCTGTAAAATAGTGTGTTTTTTTAACAATAAACATTTGTAGTTTATATGCTACATAATAGATAATGTCAAATACATTCTTTTGTTCCAATGAACAAGCTACATAGGTTTTAACAAGCCATCCTTTCAAATAGGAAAAATATCAATTTTTTAATCCAGCTCTGCTTTTGCGGAGCTTTTTTTATGGAGAAGCATATGCGAAAAATATCATCAGAAGGACTTGCACTTATCAAACAATGGGAAGGTTTGCGTTTGAACGCCTATAAAGATGCCATTGGGATGTGGACAATCGGTTATGGACATACAAACAGTGCTGGAAAACCTTTTATTTACGAAGGCATGACAATCACTGAAAAGCAAGCAGAAGAACTTCTTTGCCAAGACTTAAGACAATTTGAAAATGCTGTTGAACGCGCTGTTACAGTTTCATTAACGGATGAACAATTCGCGGCGTTAGTGTCCTTTTGCTATAATGTAGGAACAGGAGCCTTTTGTAACTCGACACTGTTAAAAAAGCTCAATCAAGGTGAATATGAAGCTGTCCCTGCCGAGCTACAGAAATGGACCAAAGCCGGTGGTAAACGCTTGCAAGGTCTCGCACACCGGCGTGCGGCAGAAACAGGCTTATGGGCGAAAGGGGCTTTTGTTTCCTCCAATTATCAAACAGTAGAAAAGCAAGCACCAACGGGGGTTTTCAAAGCCGAAGCTCTTGCACCGATTATTGGTTCTTTTTCTGGGCTTGGAGGCTTATTAGCAGGAAATGGTCCAGTGCAATGGGCGCTCGCCACTATCATGGTTTTAGCCGCATGTGCTGGCATTTTCTTTGTTGCTAAACGTTTTCAGGAACACCGTTTATGATCTTATGGATGAAAAGAAATCTACTGTTAATAGGCGCGACTCTAGCCGCTTTTTTTATGATTTTAGCAAGAGCTTTTAATCTTGGGAAAAAAGCAGAGCAACAAAAGCAAACAGAAAAAGCTTTAAAAGCAGCCACAACCCGTCTTGAGGTAGAAAATGAAATTAATCAAAAAAGTGATGCTGATGTGCGTACTGCTCTCTCTCATTGGTTGCGGGACAAATAAGTATATCTCTTGTGTTGGTTGGTTACCAATTTATTTAGAGAGGCAAGATGTCAACGTCATCAGTTCCAATTTAGCAAGAGAGATCTTAAAGCATAACAAGCAGGGTGAACGTGTGTGTGGGTGGAAACATGGCTAGGAAAAGAACACAAGACGATACAGAGCTTACAGAAGCAGAAAAAGAAATCCTTCAAGAAATCATCATGACATACAAAAGTATAAAAGTAATGTCTCGTTATACGAAATGGATTGTACTCATTATACTCTTATTAGCGCTTGATTTTTCACGTATTATGGATGCGTTTGTAAGTATT
>NZ_JBHIOT010000053.1:0-29207 GCF_042195745.1 Bartonella sp. AP7XZML | reverse complement strand
GAGGTCTTCCCATGATCAACGTGACCAATCGTACCAATATTAACATGCGGTTTTGTTCGTTCAAACTTGCTCTTCGCCATTTGAGCTCTCCATTTTCCGTCCAAGCCAAGGACTAAGTTAAAAATTAATTACCAACCTGAAATTACGCGTATTTCTTTTGAATCTCCAAAGCAACAGCTGAAGGCACAGGCTCGTAATGATCAAACTGCATTGTATACTGCGCACGCCCCTGACTCATAGAGCGAAGAGTATTCACATAACCAAACATATTTGCCAAAGGAACCATTGCATTCACAACCGTTGCAATGCCGCGCGCTTCAGTTCCTGAAATCTGTCCCCGACGAGAATTGAGATCACCAATAACATCACCAACATAATCATCTGGTGTAACAACTTCCACCTTCATGATCGGTTCAAGAAGCTGTGCACCAGCCTTCTTTGCCCCATCACGAAAAGCCGCACGAGCAGCAATCTCAAAAGCCAAAACCGAAGAATCAACATCGTGATAGCCACCATCAATGAGAGTCGCTTTTACACCAAGCATAGGAAAGCCCGCAAGAGGACCTGACCCCATAACACTCTCAATCCCTTTTTGGACACCGGGAATATATTCTTTAGGAACAGCACCACCAACAATCTTTGACTCAAAAATAAAGTCATCACCATCATGAGGCTCAAAAACAATTTTCACACGAGCAAATTGACCTGCACCACCCGATTGTTTCTTATGCGTATAATCAATTTCCGCCATTTTAGTAATTGACTCACGATAAGCAACTTGAGGCTGCCCAACATTTGCTTCAACCTTAAACTCACGCCGCATACGGTCAACAATAATATCAAGATGAAGCTCACCCATTCCAGCTATAATAGTCTGACCAGATTCCTCATCCGATTTAACACGGAATGAAGGATCTTCGGCCGCTAGACGGTTAAGAGCAATACCCATTTTTTCTTGATCTGCTTTTGTTTTCGGCTCAATTGCAATCTCAATAACAGGCTCTGGAAATTCCATTCTCTCCAAAATAACAGGCTTCAAGGGATCACAAAGAGTATCCCCTGTTGTCGTCTCCTTAAGTCCTGCAAGAGCAACAATATCACCAGCAAAAGCTTCTTCAATATCCTCACGAGAATTTGAATGCATTTGAAGCATACGCCCCAAACGCTCTTTCTTCTTTTTCACAGTATTCTCAAGAGAAATACCTTTCTGAACTTTACCTGAGTAAATACGACAAAACGTCAATGAACCAACAAAGGGATCATTCATAATTTTAAAAGCAAGCATAGATAACGGAGCATCATCAGAAGATTCGCGTATCGTCTCAGCCTCAGTCTTTACATCAATACCCTTAATCGCCGGAATATCAACTGGAGAAGGAAGATAGGAAACAACAGCATCCAAAAGTGGCTGCACCCCCTTGTTTTTAAAAGCCGTACCACAAAGAACCGGATGAAACTGAACTTCTACTGTCCCCCTACGAATGAGAGAAACAAGCTGCTCGTTGGTTGGCATAACACCTTCCAAATAAGCCTCTGTCGCAGCTTCATCAACCTCCACAGCCATCTCAATCAATTTCTCGCGATATTCTTCAGCTTTTTCCTTTAAATCAGAGGGAATTTCACTTATTACCGCCGAGGAACCAATAGAACCATCCCACTTTAAAGCCTTCATTTCTACAAGATCAACAACACCTTCAAAGTCATTTTCAGCACCAATCGGCAACTGCAAAACAAGCGCTTTAGCACCTAACCGAGAACCAACCATCTCCACACTACGATAGAAGTCAGCTCCTATTTTGTCCATTTTATTAACAAAAACCATACGAGGCACGCGATACTTCTCAGCTTGCCGCCAAACAGTTTCCGTCTGAGGCTCCACACCAGCATTTGCATCCAACAAGGCTATTGCACCATCAAGAACACGCAAAGAGCGCTCAACTTCAATCGTAAAATCAACGTGCCCTGGCGTATCAATAATATTAAAGCGACGCTTCCGACCGTCTTGCCCTTCCCAAAATGTCGTTGTCGCAGCAGACGTAATCGTAATACCGCGCTCCTGCTCCTGCTCCATCCAATCCATTGTAGAAGCACCATCATGGGTCTCGCCAATTTTATGATTCTTACCGGTATAGAACAGAATACGTTCAGTCATCGTAGTCTTACCAGCATCAATATGCGCCATAATACCAAAATTACGATAATCTTCAATTTTATATTCGCGAGCCATTATATTTGCCTTAGTTTAAAAGTTCTACCAGCGATAGTGAGAAAAAGCACGATTAGCTTCAGCCATACGATGAACATCTTCACGCTTTTTCACGGCAGAACCACGATTATTAGCCGCATCCATCAATTCACCAGATAAACGCTCAATCATCGTCGTTTCATTTCGACCTCGTGCCGCCGCAATCAACCAACGAATAGCAAGAGCCTGACGACGATCAGGACGAACATCAATCGGAACTTGATAAGTAGCACCACCAACACGACGTGAACGAACCTCAATGTGAGGAGCAACATTCTCTAAAGCTCGATGAAATAGAGCCACAGGATCTGTTTTTACTCTTTTTTCCACAGAATCGAGCGCACCATAAACAATACGCTCTGCAACTGATTTTTTACCATCAAACATAATGGCATTCATAAATTTCATAATAACCAAATCACCAAATTTTGGATCTGGATTAATCTCACGCTTTTCTGCTCTATGACGACGGGACATTGGCTTTGTCTCTCAATATTATTTTGGACGCTTTGCGCCATACTTTGAACGACGCTGTTTACGATTCTTGACACCTTGCGTATCAAGCAAACCACGAATAATGTGATAACGAACTCCTGGCAAATCTTTCACACGACCACCACGAATCATTACAACAGAGTGCTCTTGAAGATTATGTCCCTCTCCAGGAATATAACCAATCACCTCAAATCCATTCGTCAAGCGAATTTTAGCAACTTTACGAAGAGCAGAATTAGGTTTCTTCGGTGTTGTTGTATAAACACGCGTACAAACACCACGCTTCTGCGGATTCGACTGCAGAGCAGGAACCTTATTACGTTTAACTGGCGCCACACGCGGCTTGCGAATCAACTGGTTTACGGTAGGCATGCAACCTTCCTCTTTTCGATCTACATTCGTCTCACCCAATCGGGCTTTTCCATTTTCATTTCTATCCACCCCAACAAAATCGGAGCAGATATCTAAGTCTACACACAAAATCGGGCACACCTGTACAAAACAGTTTACCCGACCATAAGCAGAGAAGGCAATAGCCTTTTGCACTAGCATTTGCTTTTAATCTTCTTAACACCTGTGAATAATTTTCCGGCTCATATCCAAAACACCTAATTACATCCACATCGGTTATGTTCATTTCTAATAGCGAGAACACGTACATTCGTCAAGGACTAAACAGCAGAAAGTTTTTAAAAATGAAAATAAATTAAATTTTAAAGCTTTAAATTTGCTTTTACCGCTACTCTTGATAAATTAATTTACCATAGTAATATCCCCTATAAACAAAAAAACAGCGATCTGACTGTAGTAAAACATAGCAGTAAATTGAATTGCATATTTGATATCTAATGATGAGCACCATGAAAATAGCAACGTGGAATATTGCTGGAATAAAAGCGCGACATGAAACATTATGTCAATGGTTGCAGCAAAGCCAACCGGACATAGTCTGTTTACAGGAAATTAAAAGTATTGATGAAAATTTTCCACGCGATACAATTGAAAATTTAGGTTACCATATAGAAACACACGGACAAAAAAGTTTTAATGGCGTTGCGATTCTCTCTAAAAAAACACCAGATGAAGTGATCCGTCGATTACCAGGCAATGATAATGATAAACAAACACGTTACATTGAAGCTGTTTATTCAACAAACAAAGGTGTTGTTCGTGTTGCATCTCTCTATTTGCCAAATGGGAATCCTATTGAGAGTGAAAAATATTCCTATAAGATAGAATGGATGGAAAGATTATATACACATGCAAAATCATTGCTTGCGTATGAAGAACCTCTTATTCTAGCAGGTGATTATAATGTCATCCCCACTCCATTAGATGCAAAAAAACCTCAAGAATGGTATCAAGATGCCTTATTTCTTCAAGAAACAAGAAAAGCATTCCAACGTATTCTTCATTTAGGTTTTTATGATGCTATCCGGAATGTCACCGATACTCCCTCCTTCAGTTTTTGGGATTTTCAGGCAGGTGCTTGGCCTAAGAATAATGGGATTCGCATTGATCATTTATTATTATCACCAGAAGCTGTTGATCAACTAATTTGCGCTCATAGCCAAACAGAAGTAAGGGGATATCAAAAACCATCCGACCACGTTCCTGTTTGGATTCACCTTAATATCAATTAAGAAAGTAAAATCCTCATTTCATGAGACAACAAAAAAATTCCACTCAAAATAATAACTATGCTACAGCATATAAACAGTATATCTTAAGCAAATAAAATAAAAACAAATGAATGGAGGACATAAATGAAGAAATCATTATTAATGCTTATTGCAGCAACGGCCATTGGATTCCCAAGTTTCGCGCATGCTGAACATGATACTCTTGAAAAAATAAAACGAACAGGGGAAATTACTTTAGGTGTCCGTGAATCATCTGGTTTAGCCTACGCCCTTGGTAATAATAAATATGTAGGTTTTCATACAGAAATGGCAGAACGGATCATTGATGATATCTCAAAAAAAATTGGTAAACCAATTAAAATTCATTATCTTCCCATCACTTCTCAAAATAGAATTCCTCTCTTAAAAAATAAAACCTATGATTTTGAGTGCGGCTCAACAACACATGATATTGCCCGCAGTAAAGAAGCAGCATTTGCTTATACGACATACATTGAAGAGGTTCGGATTGCTGTAAAGAAAAACTCTAACATTAAATCTCTTGAGGATTTAAATGGAAAAACAGTTGCAACGACCACCGGTACAACATCTGTTCAACTTATTCGTAAAAATAAACGTGCAAAAAACATTCAGTTTAAAGTTTTAAAGGGGAAAGATCACGGAGATAGTTTTTTATTATTAGAATCTGGTAAGGCAGATGCTTTTGTCATGGACGCTTCAATTCTTGCTGGACATATTGCTAAATCAAAGAATCCATCTGATTATGTCATTCTTGATACTGTACTTTCAGTCGAACCTATTGCCTGTATGCTCAGATTAAATGACAAAAAATTTGAACAAACAATCAACGATAGTATCGTACGTCAGATTAAAGATGAATCACTGGAAAAGCTTTATAATAAGTGGTTTATGAAACCGATCCCACCTGCTAACACTGTTATGAACCTTCCCTTGTCAAAACAAACAAGATATGCTTGGGATCACCCAAATAATAAGCCTCGAGAAAGCTACGCAGAAAAAGATTTATAGAATTTAATAAAGAAGAACCACACTCTTTTGAAATTGAGTGTGGTTTATATTTTAATTCACTTTTTAATAAATCTGGACTATGTAGATGCGCGTGGTTTATTGTCCTATTTGTGAATGACTAATTTGAGGGAATATCAATTAATGGACTTTTCTTTCCTTTGTAGAGATGACCTTACTCAAACATTGGTAACAGGATGCTTGGGAACTCCCGGCGTAAGTCATACCTATTTAGATACACTTCTCGATGGCTTAAAAAATACAATTATATTGTCTATCACTTCACTTATATTAGCTGTATTGTGTGGTGTTATTATAGGAACAATGCGCACTTTACCCAAAACATCCATAATCAATTATATATTTCGCACTATTGGTACTATTTGGGTAGAGATTATGCGTAATATTCCCCTCCTTGTACAAGTGTTTTTGTGGTATTTTGTTGTTCCAAAGATTTATCCACCAGCGATGAAATTTTCCCCCATTCTCTTAATAACATGCGCATTGGGATTCTTTACATCTGCACGCATTGCTGAACAGGTTCGTTCAGGTATTGAAGCGATTCCTTCTGGACAACGCTATGCTGCTATGGCAATGGGGTTTACAACTTATCAAAGTTATCGCTATATTATATTACCACGTGCTATACGTGCAATTATGCCACCTCTTACTTCAGAAGCAATGGGCATTGTGAAAAATTCGTCTATAGCATTCGCCGTTTCAATAAATGAGCTCATGCAATTTCAATACCAAGCAATTGAAGAGGTAAGCCATGTTTACGAAAATTATTTACTTGTTACGGCTCTTTATATTCTAATAGCCTTATTCGTATTCATTGTGATGACAGTCATTGAACAAATACTCAAAATTCCTAATTTTCAAACAAAGGGAAATTGAATATGATGAATTTCATAAGCTCTCAGTTTGGACTTTATTCTCCTTTCAATTTTTCCAACTTTGATTTTTCCTTTTTTACCTTTGATGTATTTCGTTCTTACATTTTATCAGGTTTACTCTTTAGCGTTTTTCTAACTCTTTTTGCAACGGTGTTGGGGTTTGTTTTCGGTACGCTTTTAGCAATGATGCGCCTTTCTTCCATAAAACTTCTTTCTTGGTTTGCAATCAGTTACATAACAGCTATGCGTTCAATACCACTTGTGATGGTTATCTTATGGTTTTTCGTGCTTCTGCCTTTTTTAACTGGTATATCCATTGGTGCAAATAAATCAGCGCTCATTACCTTTACCGCATTTGAAACGGCTTATTTTGCTGAGATTATGCGTGCTGGAATCAATTCAGTTCCGCAAGGACAAAAATATGCAGGACAAGCTCTTGGAATGACATATTGGCAAAGTATGTACATTGTCATTCTTCCTCAAGCCTTTAGAGATATGCTTCCAGTCTTTTTAACACAAGTTATTATCCTTTTTCAGGATACAACCCTTGTTTATGCCATCAGTGGTCATAGCCTTTTGAATGGTTTTGATATTGCTGCTAATAATTTTGGTGTAAAGCAAGAAGCTTATATCTTAGCAGCTATTTTCTATTTTGTTATCTGTTTTACACTGTCACAAATAGTTTTGTATTTACAAAAAAAAGTATCCATTATTCGCTAACAGGAAAAAAAATGTCTACTCATATGATCGAAATAAAAAATGTTTCTAATTGGTATGGCGAAATTAAAGTCCTTAAAAACTGTACAACCAACATTAATAAAGGAGAAGTCGTTGTCGTTTGTGGTCCATCAGGCTCAGGAAAGTCAACACTCATTAAAACTATTAACGCTCTCGTCCCTTTTCAAAAAGGTGAAATTTGGATTAATGGAATACCTGTTCATTCAAAAAAAACGAATCTGCCTAAATTGCGAAGTCAGGTAGGAATGGTGTTTCAACACTTCGAGCTTTTCCCCCATTTATCTGTCACAGAAAATTTGACAATTGCACAAATCAAAGTCCTAAAACGAAGCAAAAAAGAAGCACTTGAACGTGGATTGTTATATCTTGAACGCGTTGGACTCATTGAACACAAAGATAAATATCCTGGTCAACTTTCTGGAGGGCAACAACAACGTGTTGCTATTGCACGTGCCTTAACTATGGATCCACTTGTCATGCTTTTTGATGAACCAACATCTGCTCTAGATCCTGAAATGGTAGGTGAAGTACTCGATGTCATGATTAGCTTAGCAGAAGAAGGTATGACGATGATTTGTGTAACCCATGAAATGGGATTTGCACAAAAAGTCTCGGAGCGTGTTATTTTCATAGACCAAGGAACAATTCTTGAAGACTGTTCATCTAAAGAGTTCTTTTCTGATCCGCAAGCAAGAAAACCGAGAACGCAAGAATTTTTGTCTAAAATCCTAAGTCATTAGTCGTTATATTGTCATAAAAAGTTATCTTTACTATGAACTTGTATACAAGGAAACAGAGTTTAATATAAGATGAGAGAATGTAAAAATATTACAATCAGATGTTTAAAAACTGTTATTCTTTAAAATCTCAGCAACCAGTGAAATTGCTGTACGTCTCTCAGATTCATTACAAAGAGCAAAAGCCTGTTCTTGCAAAGGATGAATCCAATTTTTGTCTTTTACGTTAGCTTTTTCATAGGCAGCAGTTAACATTGCTGCCCCACGGACAATTTTTCCTTCTTGAAGCAGTATATTTCCAAGCATTGCTTGGGCAGAAGGATTTCCTTTTTTTGCTGAAAGTTGAAACCATCGTGCTGCTTGTATAAGATTCTTCTCCCTTCCCTCTCCCTTTAAAAATATTTTTCCTAAATGATACTGAGCTTTAGGATTTCCATAGTTTACCGCAGCCTGCATATAAAGATGAGCAGCATAAGAAGGATCAGGTTTCACAGGTGATTGAGGAATACCTTTTTTTATATCTCGCAAGTTTAACCAATGCATCAGAAACATAACTTTCATCCTCTGAACCAAGATCAGCACCTTTTTCAACAATATATGCAAAAAAATTATATGCCTTATAATCATTTTTAGGGACACCATCACCGTTTGCATAGATAGAGCCAAGTTTCCAATTCGCACCAATATGGCCTCTCTTAGCTGCACAACGTAATGCTGCAATAGCCTGATTTATATGCCCATTTTTATAAGCAGACATGCCACGTTTAAAAAAATAAAACGAACCATCATTCGCTTCTTGCAAGCTATTGACATCTATTACATAAACAGTCGAAAAGAATCCCCCTAAAATCACAACAATCGTGACTTTTTTCCATATCTGAAACCTATTAACCATTCCCCCTACCTCAATTTTAATGATTATATCTGTTACAAATTTCTTTGTAGATATTTAAACTCTTTTTCTTAGTAAGAAGCATACGCAATTTTAAAGTAAAAATTTTAAAAGAAAAAACAAATAGATAAAAACCATCCAATAGGATTTATCGATCTTAAAATTTTATACGTATGAGCAAAAATCGTTCAATAGAATAACGTGCATTAAACAGCAACTTGAGAACGAAGAGAATACATGATGAATGGTAAACGTTTGAGTATAAAAAACAATACGAAAGATGGATAAATATAATGATGATAGTTAACTTATAACTTCACGACTGCCTTACCACCTTAAAGATGAAGTTTTTTGCCTCCGTCAATCTATAAACAATACAGCTTTTTGTTTAACGGATTGCACCTAACATCATTTCACATGGGGTTACTTCATACTTTACACACAAGTTCTACCTCAGAATACTCACCACTACATACAAAAATACCACATGTGTAATTTTACATGCCTTATATTGCTACTCTAAATGATGATATTTTACAGAAATAAAACAATGTTTTGATTTATAATGATAATTTACCTTTTTGCATATTGAATGAGGACCTCGAATATCGTAAGATTCTCTCATTCCAAACCTGTTCCATGTTAAATTAATCAAAACCATCCGCTTGCACATTACAAGCAGAGAGAGCTATGTGGATAAAAACTCTGTGTAAGAAAGAACTAAAAATGCCTCTTACGAACGGTTTGAGCTAAGGGTTGTCCGGATATTGGACAGAATGTGCCCCCAGCGCTTGTTACTTCACAAGCATAAAGAAGGGAAGCTCAATAGATTTACCGTTATACCATTCATGATCTACGTCGTGGAATAGGCTTGGATGCCTTAAAAGATGTCTCTTTAATGATAAACATAAAACAATGGATTTCAGTAGAGATTTTATGATCGTTCATGAAAAACTAACAAAAGAAAAAGTTTCCTTTTAAAGAAGATCTATACTAGCCCTACTGGTATGCAATTATCTATCAAAAAAATAAAAAGTTGAAATCAATCTAACCGCTCTAAAGCAACAAATATTTTTTTCTGCGCTGCACGCAGTTCTACAACCCTGTTCCGCTCACGCTCAACAATTTCTGCTTTTGCATTTGCTATAAATTTGGGATTGTTTAACTTAAGCGATATTTTTTCAATATCTTGTTCAATTTTACTGACATCCTTCCTCAAACGAACACGTTCAGCCTCCAAATCAATCAACTGTCCTAATGGTAAACAAAAAACAGCCTCTCCCAAAATCATTTGTGCTGATATTTCCGGAACTTTATCAGAGAAATCAATAACTTCAATACGCGCTAATTTTTTTAGAAGTGCATCATAACGCTTCACACGCTCTCGCGTTACTTCCCCTCCTTCGACAACAACAAGAGGTGCTTGTGTCGCCACTGGAATATTCATTTCAAAACGTACAGACCGAATCCCTGTGACGACATCAATAAGCCAATTAATATCATCAGCAGCTTCTTCATCTATCAATGTTTCCTCTGGCCATTTTGTCAATGCGAGCATATCCTCACGCTTGATGGCTTGCGTTTCTGTAAGAGACCACAACTCTTCCGTCATATAAGGCATAAAAGGATGAAGAAGTTTATAAACTTCATCTAAAACCCAAGCAGTACAAGCTTGAGCCTCATTTTTAGCATCTTCATTTTCCCCCTGAAAAATAGGTTTGAGAAGCTCCAAATACCAATCACATAATGTATTCCAAATGAAACGGTAAAGAGTGGCAGCTGACTCATTAAATTTATAGTGTTCAATACCAGTCGTAACTGCTGAAATTGTTTTAGATAACTCTGTTAAAATCCAACGATTAAGCGCCAGTTTTGCTTGTTCTGGTTTAAAAGCTGGATCATGCTTCACACCACTCATCTGTGCAAATCGGGTAGCATTCCACAATTTCGTAGCAAAATTACGATAACCAGCAATACGGGAAACATCAAGTTTTACATCACGACCTTGTGCTGCCATAATAGCTAAAGTAAATCGAAGTGCATCAGCACTATATTGATCAATAAGCTCTAAGGGATCAATAATATTTCCCTTTGATTTTGACATCTTTGCGCCCTTTTGATCCCGCACAAGAGCATGCACATAAACCGTTGGGAAAGGAACGTCACCTATAAAGTGAAGTCCCATCATCATCATACGAGCAACCCAGAAAAAAATAATATCAAATCCTGTCACAGATAAAGATGTTGGGTAAAAAGTAGATAATTCAGTCGTTTTATTTGGCCATCCTAATGTTGAAAAAGGCCAAAGAGCTGATGAAAACCAAGTATCTAAAACATCCGGATCACGGATTAATTCAACAACTTCACCATAATGAGCAAAAGCTGAATCTAAAGCCTCTTTTTCACTTTTTTCAACAAAAACCGTTCCATCAGGACCATACCAAGCAGGAATCTGATGTCCCCACCATAATTGGCGAGAAATGCACCAAGGTTGAATATTTTGCATCCAATTGAAGTAAGTCTTTTTCCAGTTATCAGGAACAAACTGCGTTTTTCCTTGTTGAACAGCCTCTATCGCTGGCTTTGCTAATTCAGCAGCATGAACATACCATTGATCTGTCAAAAAAGGCTCAATAGGGACACCACTGCGATCTCCATGAGGAACCATATGGGTATGATCATCAACAGAAGCTAAATATCCCTGTTCTTCCATCAAAGAAATAATCTTCTGGCGAGCAACAAAACGATCAGATTTATCGAGATTTTCTACTAACATTTTTAATTCATCTGATAAAATCAAACCATCGAAAAATGCTTCATTTTCACGAAGAAAAATTTCGGCTTTTTGGGTAAAAATATTGATCAAGCGTAAATGATTACGCTGTCCTACTTCAAAGTCATTAAAGTCATGAGCTGGTGTGATTTTTACAGCACCACTTCCAGCCTCAGGATCAGCATGACTATCACCCACAATTAATAACCTACGACCAACAAGCGGCAAAAGAGCATTTTTACCGATAAGATTTTTATAACGCTCATCTTCAGGATTAACAGCAATTCCTGTATCACCAAGCATTGTTTCTGGTCGTGTTGTCGCCACTGTTATAAAAGTTGTAGCATCATTTGGATCAAAAGTTTTACCTTCAAGTGGATATCTAAAGTGCCACAAATGTCCTTGAACTTCTTTTTGCTCAACTTCAAGATCTGAAATAGCTGTTAACAATTTAGGATCCCAATTGACGAGGCGCTTATCCCTATATATCAACCCTTGCTTATAAAGCGTGACAAAGACTTCACGAACCGCCTGCGACAACCCCTCATCCATTGTAAACCGCTCACGCGACCAATCACATGAAACCCCAAGGCGACGCAACTGGTTTGCAATAACGCCTCCAGTTTCATAACGCCATTCCCAAATACGCTCAATAAACTTTTCTCTCCCCATTTCTTGACGCGTTGGCTCTTGACGTTCTGCAAGTTGACGTTCCACAACCATTTGCGTAGCAATCCCAGCATGATCCATACCAGGCTGCCACAACACATTTTTGCCACGCATCCGCTGAAATCTAACTATTATATCTTGAATTGTCGTATTGAGCGCATGCCCCATATGAAGTGAGCCTGTAACATTAGGAGGTGGAAGCATAACGCAAAAAGGTTCTGCATCGCTTTTAGAACCAGCTCCCGCTTTAAAAGCCCCACGAGTCTCCCATCTCTTTGCAACCCGTTGCTCTATAGAGGAAGCATCATAGTTTTTTTCTAACATTCTATCCATCCATAACGCCGCTGAAAAACACAATATATGATCAAAACCTGATCAGAATCTCGTGAATCTCAGCCATTCACTAGAGAGCTCGCAAAATCGCAAACAAAATCCCCATAAAATGAAAAACATAAAAATAATTAAGACGATTTTTTAATCGCCTTCACAATCTCTTCACGCAAAATATCTTCCAGCAAAATAGGCAATTTAGACTGTAACCATTCTGCTATAGCCGGACGCAACACATCCTTTGCAATCTTTTCTGCAGAAGAAATACAATATGCAGACAATTCCACATGACCATCCCTTCCTGCGTCTGACTGTGATTTCCTTATCTCATCTTCATATTCTTTTGCTTTATAAACAGAATTCCGTTCTTCAGAAGAAAGCTTCATCTTTTGCATATCCATACCAACTGTATTAT
This sequence comes from Bartonella sp. AP7XZML, assembly GCF_042195745.1. NCBI lineage: Bacteria > Pseudomonadati > Pseudomonadota > Alphaproteobacteria > Hyphomicrobiales > Bartonellaceae > Bartonella > Bartonella sp. AP7XZML. Next base: position 16,348 of record NZ_JBHIOT010000053.1, on the reverse strand, counting down.
TTTCTGCCTCTATATCCTCTTTCTCTTGCGTTATCTTCCCTCCTTGATTTTCAGAAGAAAGACCAATACGATCAGCTAAAGCTTTCATAGCATCATCAACCGATAAGGTTGTATCATAAATACCCTCGGATGCCACTTCTGAAGCATTCACTGCAACATCTTCATTTAAAAAGTGATCAGATTGAACCGCATTTTCTTCGATTATTTCACGAATAGATGTTAAAATTTCATCCATACTTGGCTCACGTAACACGCTTGAACTCTGTACCATACTTTACAACCTCTCAAAGACGCAACAACAAATAGAATCATATTTTCAGTGTATGCAAAAGAATTATAAGATCAACATGCCTCCCACGATATTTTCAAATATGCTTGTCATAAAGAGGGCGCTACACACAGTTTTCTACACTTTATAAAGATAATATCTCGCCGCAATATTTTTTAACATATTCAACTGTTGATTTACTAATCTTTTAAAAACTAAAATAATTTAAGATTAAAGAGATACTTTTATACATTATCGGATATATTTAATTGTTTTTAAACCTAAATAACTCGCAGTCAATTTACCAATAGAAGATTGAACACTATAGCTCGCCACAACAGCATTACGCTCTGCCATTGCAAGCGCAATCTGAGCATTAATCAATAGAGTACGAGAATTTAAAACATCCAGCGTCGTTGCTTGCCCTACGCGATTTTCTTGAACACGACCTTTCAGAGCAATTTCAGCAGCACGAACACTTTCACGGTAAGCAACCACAGATGAGCGTGCGCCCTCCAACTGAAACCAAGCAGAAGTCAGTGCTTGTCGCGTATTACTATGCGCCAAATCGAGTTGAAGCTGCGCCTGTCCAAGCTGTTCCCTTGATTGGCGAATTTGCGCAGACGTACGCCCTCCTTCAAAGATTGGGACACTTACTGACAACCCTATCGATTTAGAAACGCCATCTTCTCCAATCCCGCTGTAGATTCGATTATAAGATGCAGTTGCAGAAAAATCAACTTTAGGGAGCAATGCCCCTTCTTTCGCCTTTACATTATAAACACTCGCATCGACTAAATATTTAGCATAAAGGATTGCTGGATGCATCACAACGCTCATTTGGTAAGCCATATCAAGGTTGACGGGAAAATCTTTGGCTAGAGGTGGGCGTTTTAACTTTTCAGGATCAGAACCAATAACTTGTCGATACACTGCCTCTGCTGCTTTTACATCAGAACGAGCAATACTCAGCTCTGAAACCGCCACGGAACGTGCAGCTTGAGCTTGAGCAAGATCAACATGCCCTCCTTCACCCACATCAAATTTTGCTTTATTTGAACGAACTTGTTCCTCAAGAGCTGCCAAATTTTCTCTCCGAAGATCGGCAACACGACGTGCGTGATAGACATTAGCATAAGCGGTCACCGCCTCCAGAAACGTATTTTGTTCAACATTACGAAGATATTCACGCTGGGCCTGCAACTTAACTTGAGCTGAAGAAAAGATATTTTGCGTGATAAAACCATCAAATAATCTTTGATTTAATCTCACTCCTATAGATCCAGAAGTGACATAAGGACCTGTAAAAGACTTATTGCGCCCATAGTTCCCAACCCCCTCAACTTGTGGCAATAGCCCCGATCGCGCAATGACAACATCATCACTGGATATACGCACAGCTGCACGTTCACTATTCAACTTAGCATTATATTTATAAGCCTTAGAAAAGGCATCCATCAATGTTTCAGCACAAACAGTCTCTGATAGTAAAACACTCAACACCAGCAATAAACACGCCTGAAACTTCTTGTTTACTCTAAACATAATACACACAATAACAAACCCCAAATAAATTACAAAATTATCTTTTATTCACAAAACAAACAAGCACTAAAACACAAAACCAGGTGTTTTGAAAAAACAAGGAAGAGGCTTTACAGCGAGATTAAAAGCACGACGAGCCGAGATGATCCCATCTTCTTTTATATAGATTTGTGCAACAGCAGCATTTCCATACCCTTCAACCACCACAAGACGTCCACAGTCTTTCATTTGATCAAAGATACCTTGAGGAATAAAATCAACAGATCCCTCAATGAAAATCACGTCATAAGGTCCCTCAACAGCATATCCTTGCTCTAATGGACCATGAACGACAACCACATTATCACATTGATTACGTTCTAAAGCTTCAAGAGCACATTCAAAGAGAGATTTATTACTTTCCAGCGCAATCACAGACCCTGCAAGTTTTGCAAGCAACGCTGCACAATAACCACTATTTGCACCAATATCTAAAACAACATCTGATGATTTTAAAGCGGCAAGCTGTAGTAATTTCGCTAGAGATGCAGGTTTCATCAAATAGCGTGCAGGAACCCCATCTTGCTCTGGACATAGAACAATATCGGTATCAAGATAACTTAACACTTTCATATCTTCCGATACAAAATCTTCACGAGACACCGTTAAAAAAGCTTCAAGAACTGATAAATCCGTTACATCGACTGTACGAATTTGATTGTCAACCATTTTGCGACGAAGCTCAGCAAAATCTGCAACCATAACGAATATTTTCTCCTAACCTACAAAAAACAAACAAAACAGCGATAATAAGGGATAAAGATCTCTTAAACTATGGGCGTTACAAAAAAGGATGCTACAGTCAACAATTAGATTTTAACTGTATAATCTCTCATACAAAAGTGTCTTCACAAGAATAGAGGGAAATAATCTATTTTCCTATACCTCATCTCCCTTAAAAGCCGTTTCGTTTAAAATCGGCTGGAGGCCTCGCCCGGAATCGAACCGGGATACAAGGATTTGCAGTCCTCTGCGTAACCATTCCGCCACGAGGCCTCGTCAACAAACATAAAGGTTTCAATAAGGGAAGGCAACGCATCCGTCAAGGTGTAGAAATCTTCTCTCGCCTTTTTTCCTCTTATTACACAATTTATCATATTTTTTTAAAAAAAGTAATTTTATCCTTTGCAAATCAGTATTGCTTTGCTATAGCCTTTTCAATGAGATGATTGGGCACCGTTCCCCGGTAGCTCAGCGGTAGAGCAACCGGCTGTTAACCGGTTGGTCGCTGGTTCGAATCCGGCCCGGGGAGCCACTTTTCTTTTATTCCACGTAGTTTATTGTTTTTTCTAAAGTTTTTAGACATGAGGGATTCGTTAATAAAAGTAATGGAATAGGATTTTTGCAATAAAGTAGAAACGCAATATCCTCCGTGTAGCTTGCCAGCAGGTTTTGTATAATTTGCCACTAGGTTTTGTACCAATTTATTTTTTCTCAAAGAGTTTTAAAGATGTTCTCAAAGGATCTTCAAAGACCTTTCAAAGGGTATTTAAAGCTCTCTTTAACGCATTTTTCTGCTCCTATTTTTCCAGATCACTAAAGCGTGTAAAATCGGATTGAAAGGCAAGGGGAACGATTCCTGTCGGACCATGGCGTTGTTTTGCTATAATAACCTCGGCTTTACCCTTGGCTTGCTCCATTGCCTCTTGCCACTTGCTATACTCAGCAGTGCCTTCTTTGGGTTCTTCATTTTTGAGATAGTATTCTTCACGATAAACAAACAGAACAATGTCGGCATCTTGCTCGATTGAACCAGATTCACGTAAATCGGATAATTGTGGACGTTTATCTGTTCTATTTTCAACTTGACGCGAAAGTTGAGAGAGAGCAATGATGGGAATATTGAGTTCTTTTGCAAGTGCTTTTAATCCGGTGGTAATGGCTGTAATTTCTTGAACGCGGTTTTCTAATGAACGCTTTGAACCACTTGTCATGAGTTGGATATAATCAATAATCAAGACATCTAGACCATGTTGTCGTTTCAGACGCCTTGCACGGGCGGACAATTGTGCAAGGGATACACCACCCGTTTGATCAATATAAAGAGGGATTGTTTGTAAGGAACGCATTGCGTGAATAATTTTTGCAAATTGCTCTTCTGAGATATTACCACGGCGCATATCAGAAGAAGAAACCTTTATTTGCTCTGAGATAATACGAGTTGCAAGCTGTTCAGTTGACATCTCAAGTGAGAAGAAACCTACAATGCCCCCTTCATTGGCTTGGCTGTTATCATGACGCTTGCAAGCATTGGCAATATTAAAAGCAATATTAGTCGCCAGAGAGGTTTTCCCCATAGCAGGGCGCCCCGCAAGGATAATTAAATCAGATGCTTGTAACCCTCCCATTTTCTCATCAAGGGTTTTGATATGGGTAGCTATCCCTGAAAGCCTTTATAAGAGGACACTGCAATTATTTGCACATTATAAATTACGATTTCTTTCATCAGAGATGAATTATTAAGCTCCATCAGCAATGAATCGGTCTCATATATTTTTTTCCAAAGAAAGAATGATTTGTACTCAATAAAGGAATTAAACTTAAAAACCTGCTCATGAAGCAATCATTTTGAAAAATGAAAGAAACAACAATCAAGGTCATATATTATCTCCATACACCCCACATAACCTCCTCCCCATCCTAAAAGCAAAAAAACATAAAACAAGTCTGTAAACACTCCGACGTCTTATCTAACAGGTTATTTCTCCTGCTAACCACTTCAACTTATTTCTCCTGCTAACCACTTCAACGCTTTACAAACAACCTTGCCTTGTTCACCACACTGTCATAAAACATTTAATACATAAAATCTTATAGGTTTTATATCCCCCAAATACTTTATATCCCCCAAATAATAGTTTTACAGTAAAAACCAAGATAACGAGCTAAATTGTTAAGAATCCTGAGAAAGCCTTCAGAAATCATGATATTCTCGCTATTGTATTATGCAGTCACATGCTTTTTTAAAGAGATATCTCTTAAATCCGCCAAGACTCTTTCACAATGACACCCGTAAATGGTATAAAATGAAATCGATTGATCAGCCCCATCTTTATTTATAATAAAAGCCATACCATCGTACTATTTTCCAACTCTCAATCTCAGCAATCCCCCATTGCCTTGGAAAGAGTTTATAAAAATTATTTTATTTATTTTTCAAATGATTATCTATATGACAACTTCACACATCACGTGCAAGCGAATACTTTTGATTGATCCGCATAAATAACTTAAAAATGAAAAAAATACGATATAATGAATTATTAAATTATAAAACAATGCGTTATTATTAGACATCAATTTTTAAAATTAAAAGTTATCATTAAAGATAAAACACATCCTTTATAAAAATAGTTTTATATAAATAAAATCTACTTTTATTCCCATTAAAAAAATAGGAATAAAGCAAATAAATAATTTCCTCTACAATAAAGATTTTTAATAAATCCAAAAAGTTAGAAGTTTTCATTTCTAAAAAATGAAAACCTCTAAAGGATCTTCTTACTTTGACAAGAGTATTTTATAGCTCTTTTCAATTGAGAATAAATCAACAAAAGTAAAAAATCTCCAGTACATGATCTTTTTTCAAGACTTTATCTAAGCAGCCCTCTTAACTGATTTTCGAAAACGAAGAGGCTTTGCACGCTTTACTACTGTTTTTGCTTTTTTATGCCTCTCATTTTGAGGTGAAGAATTCTTCCGCTGCAACTGTGCGGTATCATCTTTTCGACCTAAAAACTGTTTTTGACGTTTAGATTTTTTAAAACGGCGTTCCTTATCGTTTTCTTTTTCTTTACTTTCTCGTACAATTGGCTTTTCTGGAAACGCTGCAAATTGTTCTGGAACAGCCTCAGCCACCAATTTCATACGAATCAAGCGCTCTATAGCACGCAAGCGGGACCTTTCTACCTTCTCATCAAAAAGCGTAAGTGCTACACCAGATGCACCATTACGTCCTGTACGACCAATACGATGTACATAACTTTCAGCTTCATCTGGTAAGTCGTAATTAATAACGTGGCTTATCCCTGGTATATCAATACCGCGTGCAGCAATATCTGTTGCAACTAGGATCTGCACAGATCTTTCACGAAAAGCTTTTAAAGCAGACTGGCGAGCACCTTGTGATTTATTTCCATGAATTGTTGCGACTAAATATCCTACCTTTTCTAAACTACGTGTGACAGCATCTGCCCCATGTTTCGTTCGAGTAAAAACAATAACCGAATCAAAAGCTGGATTTGTCAAAAGTTTACTTAAAACATTCTTTTTTTCATTCGTAGGAACACAATATAATTTTTGGCAAATCTCTACAGCCGTAGTACCTTGAGGAACAACTTCAATTTTAACCGGATCATTGAGTAAACATTTTGCAAGCACAGCAATTTCCCTCGGCATTGTTGCAGAAAAGAGTGCTGTCTGACGCTCTTGATGCAAAAGCTTTGCAATTTGCTTAACATCATGAATAAACCCCATATCCAACATACGATCTGCTTCATCCAAAATCAAAAAACGAGATTGGGAAAGATCAACACACTTTTCACGAACAAGATCTCTCAAACGCCCTGGAGTCGCTATCAAAACATCCACACCTGCTTCCATACGTTTAATTTGTTTTAAACGTGATACGCCCCCAAAAATAAGACATGTTGAAAGATGTGCTCCTTTCGCCGTAGTGCGAATCGTTTCATCAATCTGCACAGCAAGTTCACGCGTTGGAGCTAAAATCAAAGCGCGTGCAGTTTTAGGGCAGCGTTTATCACCCAAAGCCAAAATCTGACTTAAAATAGGTAAACCAAATGCCAAGGTTTTTCCAGAGCCTGTCTGAGCAACACCTAAAATATCGTGTCCTTTCAACATCACTGGAATAGCTTGTTCTTGTATAGGTTTAGGTTTACTCATCCCAGCAATGAGTAAATTTTTAATCAAAAGAGTAGGTAAACCTAACTTTGTAAAAACATTTTCTTCTTTTATAGGCAAAATAAAATCTTTCCTTAGCTGAAGAACTCAAAAGAAGTAACCATCTGAACTCTCCACTCAAGAATCCGCGCAAGAGAAATCCCTGACATTTTAAATGAAGCAACGCCTAAAAAGCGGCTTGCGCAACTTATGAACACCTTGAAATCAAGATAAAGGCGTATAAACTTCACTTTACAAAAAGCCAACAAACCAGCCTAAATGCCTTCACCTCTATTATCTTTGGATTATGATAAAAAAGCAAGAACTTTACGAAATACATTTATCATGAATAAAACAATATTTAGATCGTTTACTTTTTGATGATTGTGTCCATCGGTAAATGTACCTTGATAAAATCAGGATAAATCTCGAGAAAAACTGGATTTTGTAAAGTTTTTTGACCGCCATAAATTAAATACCATTGGTTTTTATCAAAAATCGCCAAAGTTTTATATTGAATGATGCGATCTTTCATCTCAAGAACTGTTGGAATTAAAGCATACAAAGTACCGTTATCAGTTTGTAAATACTCTATATTTTCTTTATCTAAATAATAAGCACCAGAAGGCAACCCCTCAAATTTCTTATGCAACTGTTGAAGAAAATCACTACGTAAAGCACTCTCTGTTGTATTCAATCGATGTGCCATCTCTTTATAAAGCCGCTCAGGCATATAACGAGAAATAGGCATAAAATCCCCATTTTTTATAGCATTATTGACATCAACAACGACTCTTGAAAGTTCATCTTTTTGTACTATTGTTGGCTGAGATGCTAAACTCTGTTGATTAACAATCAAAAAGAAAAATAGACTCAGCACCGAATAAAAAATAGGTTTCATCATTATACTTCTTGTTTTAGTAAAATTTCAGTTTCTCAAATAACAAAATCAAATAACGTTTGATCATCAGTAATATCACGATAACGCCAACCTAACGCTTGAAATTTTTCCTCTAAAAGACGAAAATTACCGTATTTTTTTGTTTCAATCGCAACCAATACAGAACCAAAGTTTCTCGCTGACTTTTTAAGATATTCAAAACGTACGATATCATCATCTGGTGATAATGTGGAAAGAAAATGACGCAATGCACCAGGATGTTGCGGAAAACTAAAAATAAAATATTTTCTCAACCCTTGGAAACGTAAAGAACGCTCTTTAATTTCTGGCAAACGCTCAAAATCAAAATTACCTCCTGAAATAACGAGAAGAATTTTTTTCCCCTTTAACTCTTGAGGAGGAATACTGTTAAGCGCATCAATCGATAAAGCACCAGCCGGTTCCAGAACCACACCTTCAACATTAAGCATTTCAACCATCGTAGAACAAACGCGGTTTTCAGGAACCGTAATGACAGAATCAGGGGGAAATTGCTTTAGAATTGTATAGTTTAGAGCACCAATTTCAGCCACAGCAGCACCATCTACAAAAGTGTCAATGCTTTCAAGCTTGACGCGTTTTCCACTCTCCAAACAAGCAAGCAAACTTGCAGCTCTTTGTGGCTCAACAAAACGAAGCTTTGTTTTCCAACCATATTCATGTAAAAACTTGCTCACTCCACTTGCCAAACCACCACCCCCTACCGGCACAATCATCAAATCTGGCTCACTTTCTCCATTGAGTTTTTTCCATTGTAAAGCAGCTTCACAAAGCACTGTTGCCTGCCCTGTAATAATGCGAATATCATCGAAAGGTGGAGCCATTACACCACCGCTCTCTACAACAAAGGATTGCGCAGCTTCATAACATTGATCAAATGTTTCACCAACCAAACGAATATCAATGAATTCTTTACCAAAAATACGTGTTTTTTCAATTTTTTGTTGTGGCGTTGTCATAGGCATGAAAATCACGCCTTTACGTTTAAAATAACGACAAACAAAAGAAACCCCTTGCGCGTGATTCCCCGCTGAAGCACAAACAAATGCAGAATCTGGTGATATACAGCTAAGCATTTCTGAAACAAAATTGAAAGCACCACGAATCTTATAAGACCGCACCGGTGTTAAATCTTCACGCTTTAAATAAATTTCTGCATCATACTTTTGACTAAGAAAATCATTTCTTTGAAGTGGTGTTTCAGCAAACACGTGATGCAATCCCACCATAGCTTTTGTGACGTCTTGAATAAATTGACTCATAACACTAATCATTTCATACTTTATTTACATTATAAAAGCTTTTTCTATCGATAAAGGAAACTATTGTCAGTCAAAATTTCACTAAAAAATGAAAAATGTTTCTTTTGTCATTAATTCTTGATTCAATAAAAGATATAGCTTATGAGAGAACTCACATCGCGGACGTGATGAAAACGGTAAACATAGCAGACTTAAAATCTGCCGGTCGAAGACCTTGCGGGTTCAAGTCCCGCCGTCCGCACCAGATTATCTTAATCTCTCTTATTTTCCAATGATTTATTAAAAATCAAAAAAAATTAAAGCACCTTCTAAACCACCTTTCGTAACTTTATTATAACGCTATAAGACGGCACCGCGGTGGTACTAAAATACGAATCATTGCTGCTTTTTGAGGTACCTTTTTAGCACTTTGACCTCCTCCTCGTCTTTATAGGATGGAGAGGCAATCAATATTGCTAATTTGGGATTGGCTTATACTCTTCATGACTCTTGTAAAACGACGCAAAAGCTCAGAAAAGAGATAGATGCAAAAGACAAAATAATAGATAAAGAAGCTGAAATAATACGTGCACAAAAAGATGTGATTCAAAAACAAGAAGAGTTAATTCGAAAATCAACTGCTTCTAAGATTATTTTTCCTCGAATGGCAGTAAAAAATTGGCCCAAAAGTAGTTTCAAGTACTTTCTCACGACCATTTTTTCAAGACAAGAAATCACAACACGCTCTGTCATAGCGCACATATAAATACGCAACAGCCTTCATGGGGGAAGATGATTATCAATACACAAACCGTTCTCTGCCTTGATCTAGATCTAAGACAGGCTGGGCGATTTCTCGTGTAGACAGCAGTATAACAAGTGGCACTTGTCAATTTTGAATTTTTTCGTTTTAAAGGCGATAGTATGCGCTATTTGCGTTTTCAGCAATGGCTTACAAAAATGAAGATCACAACAGATAAAGTCAATGCCTCACAAGAAGAGATGATTAAGACGGTGTGTGCAAAAGAATACAATCCAAAAGATGACAACGAAGCAAATGCTTTAGCAATTTTATATTTAGTTAAAGAAGGGAATGCGCATGTCTAATGCAATGCCATGGATAAGATTCCTTTTGAATGACTGGAACAGTGAGATAGATGGAATGACATGAGAACAAAGGGGCATTTATATAACGCTTTTCATTCGCATGTATGACAAAAAAGCACCAATTAAAACAGATTTTGAAATGCTTGCCCGCGCTTGCAATTGCTCGCAAAAAAGTTTGTAACTATTGTCGAATATCTCATGAAGAATGATAAACATATTGAGAAAGATAATGGTTTGTCGAATACGCGCGTTGAAGAAGAGCTAAAAGATTTTACTGATAAAAAAGTGCACATATCGCAAATTCATAGTGAGGCTGGAAAAAAGGTGTACAATAAAAAACGCTATAAAAAACATTTTAATGATTTTTCTGAAGCAAACGCTAAGCAAAATCAAGCTATAAAGAACCAGAATAAGAATATATATAAACTAAAACTATCATTTTAGCAAAAAACTGCTTCTGAAAATTTAGAAACAAACGAACAGGTTGACGAACCAACATAGGTTGCTGCTGTTGAGACCACATCAGAGCAAATCGAAACGGGTGTAGAAAACCAACCTTCCATTCACGAGCAAGAGAACATTACGAAAAAAGCTAAACGGGTTAGAAATGACAGTGGCTGTCGTACCCCTGATGATTTCGAACCTGTTTATGATTTCGCAATCGAAGAGGGATTGCCTCCAGAGCGTGTCAAAGCCGAAATGGCAAAATTTCGAGATTATTGGAAAGCTAGAACAGGCAAAGATGCACGCAAAACGGATTGGAAAGCAATGTGGCGCAACTGGGTGCAAAAAGCTATCGAGGATTTAGAGAACGGAAAAAACTATGGAAAATCACTCTTAAAGGCAAAAAAGTGTAGATGAACGCATCTCAGACAGCATCCTTGATATCGGGCCTCGAGGTCACTTTGAAACACATTCACGAGATGATAGCTCCGGAGTTTCCTTTAGTTTTGAAAAGTGGCAAGCATTGACACAACAGCAGGAAGCGATTGCCTTAGAAGCGTGTGATCAACTTCACGAATTGTTTTCAATAAAAGTGAGTAAAGAGGACATAGCCAAGGCAATTCGGATGCTTTCGTGTGGTTTAAAAAATTTCGCAACAGGCAGATCATGAAGGTATAGCGCTTACCTATGGAATGTTTTTGGAAAGTGTTTCTGCGTGGTCACTCATAAAAACGGTTAAACGGGGATTTTATGCGATGAGGTAGAAGATTTATCGGATACGTTTTTTCCAAGCACTCGTGAGTTAGTAAGATTATGTCGTGATTTGGAAAATAGTCTTTTGACAAAAGCCAATCTTGTACGCAAGGCTGTTTTGAACACCCGTGAAAAAAGGCTGAAAGAAAAGGCAATGAGAGAGAATTCAAGACCACTCACGTTGGTTGAAAAGCAAGTGAAAAACATTGCAGGTTAGCAAACTAGTGAAAATTGCTGATCGTTTTGTGATTGGATGTGCATTTAAATCGACAAAATGGCACCGTACAGAGTGATTTAAAGATTTTATGATAAAAAACCTATCATATAAAACGCTCTGTACGGTCAAATTTGAGGCAAATAGACAAATTTGTAAAATTAGGATTAAAGTATGTTCATTTTAAAACATCTATTCTTAAAAAACCGTAAACAACCCATGCGAAAGAGGTTTGTTGCAACGGCAGTGGGTATGCCCCATGGGGGATGGGACAGAGGAGTATTTTTACAACCTCTACGAATACGAAGACGGCACAAGAGAGTGTGAAAAGTTTTATGGTGGTCAGTATTACAAAACACCTAAGAATGCGGATTTTAGTACCAAAGCGCAAGTAAAAGCATGGGTTTACGGTGGTGATATTCCGAAAAGCATTCTCAATTACGAACCTCTTATAGACGAGATCAACAGAGAGATAAAAAAATTATCGAAAACCGCAAGAAATAAATATGTTTACAGATAAGCAGCTAAGAGCCTTGTTTGGTATTATAACTTTTATATTTTTATGTTTTTCAGAAATTAAAAAAATATTGACTTTATTCAGAGTATATTGCGTATTGCTCTAAATGCGCTTCTTAAACATTTACACAAAAGCATAAAAAGCTATTGAATCATGGGCTTTATGTTATATTTTTATATAATATTAGAGGGCGTTTTATGCACAACAAAATTACGTAAAGTTGGAGGATCCGTTATGCTCTCTATACCGCCTGCATTGTTTGATGTTCTTCATCTTACTGAAAATATGCAAGTGGGTTTGGCTATTGATAATGGACAATTGGTTGTGAAATCACAAATATCGCAAAATTACACTCTTGAAGAATTGTTAGCCGAATGTAATCCTTCGGACGATTTTGCGGATAAAGATGTAGAGTGGTTTGATGCTAAGCTTATTGGCAGAGAGCTCTTGTAATGAAGCGGGGTAAAATTTGGTTTGTATCGCTTGACCCAACCTCTGTCTATGAGAAAAAGGAACGCGTCCTGTACTGATTGTGTCACCGGAGGCGTTTAATCGTTTAACAAAAACACCCATTGTTTTGCCCATTACGAGTGGAGGAAATTTTGCTAGAATAGCAGGCTTTGCTGTTTCATTGGTGGGAACAGGGCTGCATACAACAGGTGTGATACGCTGTGACCAACCGCGTGCTTTAGATATAGTAGCGCGTAATGGAAAAAGAATGGAAACTATTCCATATATAATTATGGATGAAGTCTTAGCAAGGTTATCAACATTTCTTACTTGAATTTTTTCTACACTTTTAAATGTTTAAAAACACCAACTTTAGGTAAAAAGTAAAAAAGCATAAGATCATGATTTTTTTCTGCTGACAATCANTTTTTTTTTTGCAAAAGCGTGTAATTGCATATGATCCGAAAACTATTAATGAAAATCAAAAGGCGGCAGGCAAACAAAACGCTATAGTTAAGAGGGATATAACTATCATTGATATTATATACATGGCATCTAATATTTCTGGACCTGTCATTGTCTTTCCCTCCTATAATAATTTCACAATAATTTATAAAATCTAAAATGTTTTAGAAAAATCTATATATTCTATTTTAAAATAAAAAATATAGATTTTTTTGTTGACATGGTGTAAAAAATAGTATTGAATGATGGCGCTGTATTATTCGTGTTGTGTCTAAAATTCAGTAAAATGTGAACTTGAAACGTGGCTAAAAAGCTCTGTTTTCTTGTTATCTCTGGCTAATCAATTTTTCACAGAATAAAAATCAATAATTGACTAATGATGTCATTAATTATGACTCAAAAGGAGCAATGATGAAAACTGTCACCACTAAGCCAATGTGTGTTGTTGGCGACAATAAAAGCACTGTTCGCTTTGAACCATTACCCCCCAATAATCCATTTGTTGAAGTTTCTAATCAGGTCTACGCACGTCTCAAGCGCGCCAATGCTCAAAACCTTTTGTTGACGTCAAAACAACAGCAAAACCTGAAAAGACAGTTGAACAAATTAAGCAGATAGAACAAGAAGTAGCACAAACATCATCTGAACCAATGACTGAAGAAACCTTACTCGAAAAACCAAAAGCATCTAAGGTCTCTCAATCATCAACACCTACTCTTAAAAAGGCTTAGACGTTGAAGTTAATCATCTACCCAAAATGGTATCTTCAACAGGTGAAGGATACCTTCACCAGTCTTCAAGCACCACGCCTTAATTGGGCTGTGCGTAATGCTCTAAACACCGCAGCAAAACAGTCGAACGCTTTACTGAAAAGCAAATTGCCGATGTTACATCTGCCCAATCAAAGCATGTTAAGCAAGGTATTTATATTAAAGAAAAGGCGACAGCAAGATTTCTTGAGACAGATATCATTGGTTCTGGAACACCAATACTTCTTAAATTTTTTAAAGCAAAAGAACAAAACGCAGCGTGGCTTACAAAATGTTTGTAAAAAAACAAATCTTGCCCATGTTTTTATCAAGGATGGGAGTTTTCCAAAGCGTGTTGAATTAAAAAAGCTGAATGGTAATGTTTTTCAAAGAGCGGATGGAGATCAATTCCCCATTGCAAAACAAGAGGAACCCTCAATTGCTAGGGTGATGTCAAAGCCAGAGATTACAAGTGCTATTGTAAAAAAAGCCAATGAGAGATTAATCGCCAATATACAGTACCAACTCGCTCGTCAAGAATACGCTGCTAATAAGAAAGGCTAGATTATATTCTTAAACTTTATCTATATATTCCATATCCTTATGAGTTTATGCATTACACACTTTGATTGCAATTTTAAAAACAGATTATCACTTATGCTTTGTTTTTTCATAAAAAAGTCAATAAAATCAATGTAAAAGGTACTTCCCAGCGGGTTGGCTTCGTTGCGGGACAGGCTAGTGCGAACTATCGCTAGCGACAGAATTTTCAATTTGACTGTACACTGTACACTTAACTCATTGATAAATAACAATTTCAATATGTACACTGTACAGTATGTGAAACGTTTTCTTAGCAAAAAGTAATTTTTATTACTGGACAATTCTAGTAATAGGTATTTTCAAATCAGGTGCCTCAAAAACACCTTAAAACAACTAGCGGATTAGTTGCCGTGTTTCTTAGCGACCAGCACTCTTTTAGAATGTCATTAAGGAACGTCTAACATCTAAGAATTCTTTATGAATACCATTATTAAAATTACTGAATTATGTGGCAAAAGGCATGACAATATTATGCGTGACATCAAGAAAACGCTTGAAGAACTTAACGCCCTCAAATTTGAGGAGGTTGATTTTGGTGGGCACTACCTTGATAACATAAGGTGAAAGCCGCCCTTGTTATAACCCGCCAAAGCGTGAATGCTTAATTCTTGTTTCTAGTTACAGCACTGCCTTACGAGCAAAGATAATTAACCGTTGGAAAGAGTTGGAAAGACAAGTAGCTATTCCATAAATTGATTACTCCAAACCCGAAGTATTACTTGGCGCCTTAAATCATCACAAAATCAAATTGAGCAGAAAGACCATGTTATTTCAGAATTAGCACCAAAAGCAAAAGCTTTAGAAGGCTTAAAACGCTCTGATGGTTTGTTTGGTTTGTTTGGTTTGTTTGAAACCGTGAAGATGTTGGAGATAAGACCAAAGGATTTAATAGATTACTTGCGTAAAAATGATTGGGTGTATCGACGTGCTCCAAGTGGTCCATTGTTACCTTAATCAGGATAAAATCAACAAAGGATTCATGGACTGTTCTGCCATCACCATTCAAAAACCGGATGGAACAGAAAAGGTGCTGCCTTCAACAAAAATCACACCTAAAGGATTGGCGGCATGTTTGAGAGAACAAATCCACGAAGGTGTGCAATGAAGGTAGGTTCTAACTTCTTATGCGATTTATGAATGGCATTATCTCAATTTTCTAGACATGAAAATATGAGTGATAAGATTGTACTGCTCATGGTTGACACCATGAGTTTAGTAGAAAAAACTTTGTTTTTAAAACTTCAAGATGAAGTGCCAATCCTTCTTTCGATATCTTTCTCATATGACGCTCCATAACAAAAGCCCCACATAAGTGAGGTTGGATAAAATGATGTTCTAATCAATCTCGCACTAATTATAATAAAGTGGCTCGCTACATCCACGGGCGCCTATTTTTCATCTTCTACATAACGAGAAAGCGCAAAGTTCCGCACAAGATGATCATTGTTAGAGCCACCAGTCCAACCGCCTCCTCCCAACATAACATTTATGTCTACACGTAAACTGCTTCCTTGCTCCCCTGTATGCCATTTCGTCACTGGATAACAACCAGACAAATATTGCCAAACATAACCGCAACCATCCTCACAACCGATATGCGAAATCATCCGTCTATTGTTTGTATCAACGTGTCCTCCAGACGTCTTAAAAGAAGGCGCTTGATTGCCGACAATACTGGTTGCTTGATTACTTCCATACATGCTTGGCGAAAACTCATCACTCGTCAAAAATCTCTTATACTAACAGACCAAAAATCAAATGCATGATCCGCATAGCTACGATTGCTCGTAATCGGAACACCATATGCCGACTTTGCATTTTCACCTGTCCCTGATTGAAGATAAATATCAACCCAAATATTATGCCACAGATTGTAAACCATCCCTTCTGGACTACTACGTGGGCGGTGATTTAAACACCAAACAGAATTGGGCAAAACATCCCCCGCTTGATAAGCCGATACAAGATATTGATTTATAATGATAATCTAGCTCTGTTCATATTGAATTAGACGCCCGAATAACGTAGGATTCTCTCATTTCAAATCTGTTTATCTTGTATTAATCAAAACCACTCATTTGCACATAACAAGTGGGATGAATGTGTGGATCAAA
>NZ_JBHIOT010000052.1:0-2115 GCF_042195745.1 Bartonella sp. AP7XZML | reverse complement strand
AGAATACAACCTTATCAACTATCCATTCTTGCATCATAACTCCCCCCACTTTTTTAGAATCGTTGGGAGGATACTTTTTCACAAACATTTTTGCAAGACAGGCAATCACAACGCGCTCTGTCATAACGCACGCATAAACACACAGCAACCTTAAGGGGGGATTATGATCACTAATGCACAAACCATTCTCTGTCTTGATCTAGGGACTAAGACTGGCTGGGCGCTTCGTGATGCAGATGGTTTTATCACAAGCGATACAGAACATTTTCAATCACACCGTTTTGAAGGCGGTGGCATGCGTTACTTGCGCTTTAAGAAATGGCTTACTGAATTAAAGAGGTCTGTTGATGAAATTGATGCGGTGTATTTTGAAGAGGTACGTCGGCATGTGGGTACAGACGCTTCTCATGTTTATGGGGGCTTTCTAGCAACATTAACAGCTTGGTGTGAACATCATCAGATACCGTATGAAGGCATTCCCGTTGGTACGATTAAAAAAGCAATGACAGGCAAAGGGAATGCGTCAAAAGAAGAAATGATTAAGGCAATGTGTGCAAAAGGTCACGCGCCTTGTGATGACAACGAAGCAGATGCTTTGGCAATTTTATATTTAATGAAAGAAGGGGGTGCGTATGTCCAGTAAATTACTATGGACGAGACTATTCACAGACCAGTGGCTATTTAAACTATCTGATTTACCACCTATGGAAGTCAATGTTTACGTGAAATTGCGAATAAGAATGTTACACACGCGTGAGCCTCTTTTAAACGATTCACGAATATTATCTCATTTTACTTGTTGTTCAGTAAAAAGATTTCAAAAGGCATTAGATTATTTATTGAGGGTTGGAGTCATCATACGTTTAGAAGATGGTCGTTTGTGGAGTTCACAAGTTGAGGAGGAACTCAATAACTTCAATGAAGATCTAAATAATAATAAAGAACAGGAGGGGAAATATGTCAACTAAATTAGCTTGGGTTCGTTGTTTTCCTTCTGATTGGGTATCTGATGCTAGTGGAATGACGTCGCATCAAATATCGACTTATATGATGTTGATATTGCTTATGTATAAGAAGAGACAGCCAATTCTTGAGAATGCCTCTATATTAGCACGCATTTCTGGTTGTTCAGTAAAAGCTTTTAATAAAGCGCTAGATTTTTTATTGAGTGATGAGAAACTGATACGTTTAGAAGACGGTCGTTTATGGAGTTTACAGGTTGAAGAGGAACTCAACAACTCTAATGAGAATTTGAATAAGTTTTCAGAGAGAGCGCAGAAGGCAGCGAAGGCAAGATGGGATAAAAATACAAAAGATGTTTGTGATATTAAGCATGATGCTAACAGTATGCTTAAGGATGCTAAGCATGATGCTTGTGATAATGCTAAGCATGATGCTTGTGATGCTATAACAAACAATACAAACATATATAATAAAAAAACTAAAACTATCGTTTTAGCAAAAAAAGAAATTGGTTCTGAAAGTTTAGAAACAAACGAACAGGTTGACGAGCCAACAGAGGTTTCTGCTGTTGAAACCACATCAGAGCAAATCACAACGGGTGTAGACAACCAACCTCCCATTCACGAGCAAGAGAACGTTCCCAAAAAATCAAAACGAGCGAAAACTAATCGAGGCTATCGACTGCCTGAGGATTTCAAACCTAATTTGCAATACGCAATCGATCAAGGATTAACGCATGATGAGGCGCTGTTAGAATTTGAGCGGTTCACAAATTACTGGATAGCAAATCCAGGTAAAAATGCAAACAAACGGGATTGGCAAAGGACTTGGTACAATTGGGTCACAAGCCCTATCGGAACGCTAGCAAAGAAAAAAGCAAGATTAGAACAGGAAGAACGGTTAGGTGGTTATCATGGAAAATTCACTCAGAAAACTTTCACAGAACAGCTTGCAGAAGGCTTCAACGAACTCAGAGATCATCTCTCATCTGCAGAAGATTATGGAAATGATCAGTCCGGGGTATCCATTGACGCTGAAAGCTGGGAATACATTGACGAAACAGGAGGAAGTGCAAACCTTAGATGCTTGCAATCGTCTACAAGCGTTGCTCTCTGTGAAAGCTTCAGTTAAGCAAATTGAGCAAGCTTCTTT
>NZ_JBHIOT010000051.1:0-32947 GCF_042195745.1 Bartonella sp. AP7XZML | reverse complement strand
CTCTTCCTATAAGAATTTTTTAAAAAATTATGGAGGAGGAGAAATTGGAGGTGAAGAAATATTCAGTATTTATGAAATCTGCGCAGGTATTCCTGCTGGTGATATTGTTTACCGAAATTTGCTCGATAGAAGAGATGGCTTTACGGATCCCAAACAACTTGTTATCTGCACAACTGATTTTGGTGAAACCTTTTATTTTGATTATACGCAGTTTCGGGATGGTGAATGCCCACTCTATCTTAAGTATACATCTGAAGATTCCGAATATTACGCGAGTAATTTTTATGAATTTCTCTGCAAAAGAATTAAAGAGTATGCAGGGGAAGATTCATGAAAACTTATACCTTAGATGATGTTATGCAACTAGTTGATAAATAGGATAATTGCGATTTATGAAAACATCTCAATAGAAACTGATCATTATAGAGATGAGCAAAATACCTTTTAATAGACCGTGTCAGTGTTGTCAGCTCTTTTTAGACCCTATATTATTTTTTTTAATGATAAAAAAATTAAAACATTATATTTCAATAGGTTAGTGTTTTAAAAACATAACTCATATCAAGAGTACAACCTTTAAAGATAACCATGATGTGAATTGATTAAAACTTGTCAGTTATGTGTCAGTAAATTGAACTGACAAAATAGATTATTTTAGTGAGTGATTAAAATGTGCTTTATGATAAAGTATGTGATCCTTTAAAGCCTTTCAAAAGATAGCTTGTAATTCATAAGAAGTACTATCAAGACCATTATGGTTATGAGTTTTGAGTATTTTGAGGGTTCCTTTTACCCCCCCTTTACATATTTTTCAATAAAAAATAAAAGTCATTATATTTCAATATATTATTTTTTATCAATTTTTCAAAAAACAACCTATATCAATAATACAACCTATAAATTCAACTAATGATGTATGTTTTGTAAGGGTTTTGAGGGTTTAAGAAACCTTCAAAACCTATAAGTAATATAAGAAAATGAATATACATAACCCTCTTTAAACAAAGCTTTTGATAACAATAAAGCTATCATTTTAGATTACGATATAACATCTTAAAGGCAATGTAAAAGAAGCGTATTCACTTTAAAATGGGATTTCTTAAAAGTCTTAAAGCAATCAAAATAAGAGTATTTAATAGTGCAAGTTTCTTCTTTTTAGAATAACGCATATAAACACTCCTTTTAAAGATTATATGTAAGCAATTTATAAAAGGGATATAATAACCTATAGGTATAAGACCTTATACCCCTTGTGAGTTTATTATACTCATCATGTGAGCATGCATTATAAGCTATTCAGTTTCTCTAATTTCTAGTTTTGGTAGGTTCTTAACGATTTTCATTGTCTCTAAACTTATGGTAATAACCCTCTGAAATAACTCTAGAGGGTAGGCAGGGTTGCCAATGGTTTCAACAGCATAGTGATTGGCATCATTGACAATACCACTCTTTTTATCAGTCTTTACGCATTGACGCCCCATAACCCATTCAAGAGCAGGTTTGCCATTGACGATATACTCATAAGTTTCAAGAGGGATATCTGTTATTGTGATATTGCTGTTATATATAACTGTTTATTTATCTTTCTCTTTACCTACTTTTGCGAATTTCATTTCTGTAACGTAATAGAGTTTCTCAGAATTAGAGATCTCTGTTTGTTTTGGATTACCCTTTTTAAATCTGACTGGATAAGGCTCTACATCTTCATAGTTTACATGCAAATGACCCAGTTTACGCCCTGCTGTTACAAACTTCCAAAAATCATTAGCACTCTTTACGCAAGGGATACGAGGCAATTCTTTAGAGAGGTTATCAGCATAACGAGTACGGTAATCTTCCGAATGAAGTAGACCGTAAACGTAATAGAATAGATCATCTTTTGTTATGGTCTCATTAGGATAAGCAGCTTTAAAATATGCTAGCCCTTCATCCGTAATGGCATCACGCTTCTGTAAACCAGCATTGATGCTTTTTTCTATAGAATTGGTAAATAAATGAGTTTGTTTCTTGTTTCTATCTTTTGAGACCGTAGTGTCTTCGTAAATATAGCGTGGAAAGCATTGCCCCGTATCTATTGCATGAAAATCAGGTAGATCTCTAGTCATAATAACAGAAAATCCACTTCTTGCTCCTATAGCAGAAACTTGTATCACTGTATTTTTGATCATTTTTTCTACAGGAAAGATACGAGGCATTTGATAAATTGCTTCATTAAAAATGCGATTATAATAAAGCCACTGTCGTGTAAAAGGACGATATAAACTTTGAACAAAACCATCTTCTTCAAATTTTAAAATATTACCTCTTGCTAATTGTTTTTTATATTCAAACTCCAACTTATCTTGCTTGTATCTGAATTAACAAAATTATCTACAGCCTTTGTACGTGATTTACTGTCAGTGTGCGCATAAGCATTATTAAAACGTTCTGCTTCACTGTTATAGAAGGCAATCATGTTACTCATATTTTTCGCTAAAATTGCACGACTTGAATTGTATGCCCAAAGATCACGACTTGTCATAATACCACGAGAAAACGTTTCAAACAGTTTTTTGTCATGCCCTTTCTTAACACCCAAGGCTAGAAATGTTTCAAAACTGTTATCACGTTGATTTATCCAATCCCCATGTTCATCCGGTGTAATTACTTTCCAACCGTTTTCACATGTAATACCACCAATACTACCAAAATATTGAAGCCTCTTAAGTTTTTTTTCGGTAGAAAGATTATCTCCAATATCATGATAGTAAATTTTACAATCTCCAGAAGCAGTGGGATTTTTGATAAATAGCGTTACCGCAATACCAGTCATACTACCATTGCCGAAAATATTTTCACCTTCTTGAGCAACTCCATTGCTTAACATATTCTTGCGAAGATCCCCTCGTAAATTAAGTACATAAATGCTCGTAAATCTTTGGCTAAAGATTTTCGTAAACTGTTCATTGTCGATTTTTCTGCGTAACCAGAGCCAGAAACAAAGCCGATTACCCCAGCATTATCAATACGGTCACTAGCCCAGCGTATAGCACGAATATAACTGTCATAAAAATTTCGCGTATTCATTGATTTAGATTGAGAAGCATAAGTCTCACTGATCCGTTTATCTAAAATAGGATAAGGAGTATTCTTCGCACTGTCATTGGCATTTTTTTGTCCCACTGAATAAGGAGGATTGCCAAAGATAACTTTGATATTTAGATTTTTCTGGAGTTCCAAATATTCACTGTTTTCTTTAAATAATTCTTGTAACAAATCTTTCTTTTCAAGCATTCGAAACGTATCAGCCAAACCAATATGCTTAAAAGGAATATACTCACCTTTCATAAGACTATGATAAGTCGATTCAATGTTAATGGCTGCTATGTAATAGGCGAGCAAGCAATCTCGTTGGCATGGATATCATGACGAAATTTATATTCCATGTCCTCTGGTTTGATCAGTTTAGATTGTAAAAGCCTTGTGATAAAGGTACCTGTTCCAGTGAAAGGGTCGAGAATGGAGACTCCTCGTGACCCCAAGCTTTTTCCAAACTCATTACGCAACACATCATCAACAGAATGAATGATAAAAGCACAGTTAAGATGAGAGAGCGTTCGACCAGAGTTAGAACGTTTCCATTGATAACCCAGGAGTAAATACTCCACGGAATAAAAGAGATTATTATGTTAAACATGGCGCATCCTCCTTTTTATATTTGATAGAAAACTTACCGCAAGTGCTTCGTTTTTTAGTTTCCGTATGAATATAAAAAACGCCACCCGGTTCACACTCTGTATCCTGTTTAATGGTCAACTGATAGGTATCTCCCGGATAAACTGATTCAATGAACTTTACTTTTTTCAGCGCAACAGATGCGATATTTTTCGCCCTACCCTGCGTGGCCAAAGCCAGAACCATCTCAATCAATAGTGAACCAGGACATACGGCGCGGGAGGGGAAATGTTCCTCAAAAAGCGGGTGATGCGCATTAAAGGGAAAAGTACAAGAATCTCCGGTTACGGAGGAAATCTTACATAAATCGCCTAGTAATGGAAGAGCGGCTTTCTCAGAACACGAGCTAAGGAAGCAGACCTTACTGACCATGATGATTGGCTGCGCAATAACGGCCCTGCCATTGCCGTATGGGCTGGCCTTACAGTGAATACGGTAGGTCTCATTAATGCGTTCAATATGTTCTTCAACGCATAACCGATCGCTATCAAAATGGGTGGTAGAGAAAAACTGTTCAACCATAACAGGGAAATAGCGATAAGTGAGATCCGAGTTTTTAGCCACCACGGTGGCGAATCGAACTGAAAACTGATGCAAGGCTTCGAGTAACAAGCCCTGTTTCAAATAGTTATGGGCTAAATTCCATTGAGAAATATCGATTTGCCCGCAAGCACGCATCGGTGCGGTTAAGGTGATACTCTGACATATACTCAAGAAATTTGGCTCGGTGCAATGCTTTATAGCCATAATTTGGGGACTTTTTTATATTTTTTTCTTAAATCCTTTGATGATAAACCGAAGGAATGAGCACTAAACCGCGCTTGATAGTGCGCGAGAAGTATCGGCATACGACAAACGAAAAAAGCCAACAATCCCAGCTCAGGAGAAGCCCGATGTTTGCTCATGATGCTTGCAATTAGAAAATCGACATTGGCTTGCAGTCCTGTATTGTCCGAAATAGATCGCGCAAGCGAACTGAAGGGGCGCATAGGCATCTGAAAGCGTGAAAAAAAGAAATCAACTCGGACATCCCGTTGCATAATCGGGTAACCAAACCCTAGCCAGGGTTTGTCTTTGCAATAATGCGTTACCGCCGGCCTCAAGATTCCCGGCTTCAATCTCATGGAGGACACTAGAAAGTCGCATGATAGCATATTTGCAGGCTCCCATATGCGCCGGGGCCAGTGGCACAAAACTCACCGATTAGTGCAGAAATGACGTCGCTCTTGGTACTGGCAATAAATCTTATCGTGGTGGTTGTGGGGGTCACAATACCAAACCCGCCCAGCAGTAGAGACATGCACCGGCAAAGCATATCAATATCCCAGTCGGAAGAAGCTTCCTTGCTAGTTAATGCTAACCAAAAAGCACGCTCAAAGGTATTGCAATTTTCGATCTCCGGCGAATCGGAAAACTGTTGGGAAGAGCGCGCCAATGCAATAATCCACGGCATCAGCAAGATAATTTTAAGACAACCACCGTCGCTTACGGGAGCCATGACCTTACCCTGAGCCGCCGAAACCTCAACTTGCGATAATAACATCATAAAGCGCTGCGTTAAACTCAAAGATGGCAATGCATTGATCAGTTGATGCATCGCCTGCAGTTTGGCTGTAGGGTTCGTCTTTTGCAGTTCGGCGCTAGCATTCTGAATCAGCCGATCCATCTGTTCTTCATTAAGAAGGTTGCCGGTCAGTGCAAACCATGCGTTCTGCAAATAAAGGTTTTCATCGGCAATATCAATCAAATTACATCCACGAATAAACAATACGTTATTATCTAAATCATAATTATCAATAACATCATCTGACATGATTTACTCCTGCTGCTCCGGTGACACGCTATAAAACCTTATGTTGACATTTATCGTATGCGAATTCCCTGATACAATTTCATTACACAAATTATCAAGTTGCATTACAGGATTCCCTTGCGTCATAAACTAGCAGGCATTTTCCTCTGGATGAGAAAAGCAAATCGCTATATTCGACGAGGGTGAGATTAATACGCCCGCGCTTTTTCATATAGGCTTCATAAATATCCGGCAAATGATAGATTTCCTCAGTTAGTTCGGACAAATCAAGGTTGTGAAATACTTCGCAGCAGATTTTAATATCCATAATCTCTTGTCTATCCGCGGATAAAGACAATACAATTTGAACAATCACATCGGGCAATCTTCGATTAATAATTTTGAATATTTTTTCATGGCTAATCAAATTTCCCATGAAATTAAAATCAACAGCATTGCGTTTAATACCTTCAAAATAGAGGTCACCATTTTCAACGGATAATGTGCCCATATCGCCCACGGAATATCTGATAAGTTTGCGCGAGACATCGGGATCCAGCGATGTCACTAGCAGCCCTCTCTTATCTTCATATTCAAAGAAGAAATCATCGCTGAAGAGCAGGTACCGATTAAGCCGCCCTTCGGAGGACATACCAATGAAACCGCACTCCGACAAACCATATAAACCAATTATCCGCAGATCGGCGCCCAGCATCTCGCGCAGATAGTTTTCATGCACACCCAGCATCGATTCACCGGTAAAGAGCACTTTTTTAATTGCCAGTGGAATCCCAAGGCTGAGCATAGCTTCAACGAACTGAACGATGGTGCTGGGCACGCCAAACAGTACCGAGAGCCGTATTTCAGCCAGAAACTCGAAATGACTCTTCAGCAGCAGGGCATATCGCCAACCGGCACGACATGTGCACGGCAATGTTTTACAATTTCACACGCCAAGTAGTGTAAAGATGAAAACAGATTAATCGTAAACAGGTTGCCAACAACATCCCCTGGGGAAAAAAATTGCCGCGCGCGCAGGTTACGAATTAAATTATGCTCTGATGAGCTGACCGCTTCCTTACTGGATTTTAGACGAACGCTGACCATTTTCATCGCCCCGGTGGTGCCGCTTGTAGCACCAAGCAGCATGGGTAAGTGTTCAGCCGCAGAGTCCAGTTGAGTCAAAGAACCACTATCACCAGTGGTCGAATAAACGCGTGTACTTATCCTAACCGAATCGCGAAAAGCAATGTAATCGAGTGCATGGCAGCCAGTTATTGCCGTTATACGTGGTTGCATTTTTGCATACATTTCAGCACAGAAATAATCCATGATAACTCAGACCTTTTTAATGAAAATTTCACAGCCCAGAGCTGCTAGACCTTCTCCACGTCTCACTGTCCAGCTCATCTCACTAAGATCGCAGCCATATAAAAAATCGGTGATACCGGCTAATGTAAATTTTTCTTCTGTGGACATAGCTGCCACACCGCATTCACGACGTGATTGGTTAAAAACACCCAGTGCTGTTTCTTCTGCATCAGCTAGGGGTTCATGGATGATAATACGACCGCCGCGATCTAAAACACGGCACAACTCCTGTAATCCTTTTTTAGGTTCAGCCCAGTGATGAATTACGGAACGGGCATAAATCATTGAAAAGGAGTTATCGGGAAACGGTAAATTGCTGACGCTGGCTTCAATGATGTTGAATGCATGCTGGTATTTTAACTCGGTACATTTTTAAACACAAAACTGAACCATACGGGGATCAATATCAACCCCGTAAAAGAAATAGTCTGTGAGTTTTTGGGAGCGGTAAAGCTTGAAAAGCATGTGGCCAGTTCCCATGCCAATATCGAGAATTTTTTTTCGCAGAAGTAACACCAGATGCTTCTTCCAGAACTCTTTCCATCAAATACGCATTCCACGGTGATGTACCTTCAGTAGCATACCTTTCATAGTGCTCAGGGGTGATATTTACCAGTAAATCATTCATCACATATTCCTCTAAATGAAGCTAGTTATGGCATTGCCATAAACTCGTTAAAAACTAACTGGGTATAGAAACGGTTACGTCCTCATATAAGAGGTCATCTAAAATAATTGATTGCAAACATGCATCCAGCAAAACAACTGTTATCACAGATTGACAAAGATAATAGCAGTTACAAATAAACGTCATCCCTTTAAACACAAATGTATTCCCAACGTACCGAAAAACACATCGCGTCCTGTCATGTTCAACTAAAAAGTAATCATTTATATCAAAAGTACACGCCGAGATGGCGCATAATGCCTTATACAAGCTCTCCATGCAGCTAAATATTGTGGTGCATAGCCGATTATCCAGCACCTGCCCTTCTGGAAAGTTCGCGCATTTTTCACAGTAATCTAGCATAAATGGCCTCGGTAGTTTTTTTCTCAATAAATTCGATATCAACCACGACAGACTGAATCCGCGGATCATTATTAAGCAACATAATACTTTTACTCCGTCCATGGCTCACAGAACTGTGTGACATCTTTACATCTGGCAAAATCCGTTTAAATATATCGATAAAAAGTACCTTCGCCATTTCACGGCGCAATATCATTCTCGATGTACGTCTCGTCAATACAGGCAAATAACGATGAAGCCTATCAATAGCTAAAAAATAGGTATAAAAAGAATGCCTCACAATGCACAGATAATTGTTTGCACGGCGATTAATATACACTCTGCTCATACCATGAGCTTTATCTACACGGTACATTTTATTTTCCCTGTATTTGTCGTGGCAATTTTTCTGATATTTACTTTAAATGCATACTGATACCATTTATCAGTCAATAGTTTAGTAACGACTTTAACCTGCTCACTATTTGCCGACATATCAAGATTGAGATAAAGATCGCCGTTCTGTGCTTTTGAAAAGTAATGCCTTAAACATCCGGCATACTTAATAATGTCATTTGAGATCAGTTGAACTGGGATAAACTTACCATTGTGTTTAAATTCATTAACGGCTCTGGCTATCCAGTAATAGCATTCGGATTCATCTTTAACAAACAGGTCGCCGGAATCAAACCATTCATCACGCGGCTTTAATTGCAAGGAACTATCAACATAACCATCACACGCGAAAGGCGTTTTATAAAACGTACGGCGCACTGAATCAGAAGCATCCGCCCGATCAATGGGGCGCAAATCAATTTTTATATCACTCACCAAAGCCTTACCCGGCGCTACAACGCCATATTTACTGGTTCTTTCAATCGTGTAGCGAACAGATCTTATTATGAAACAAGCGCGGTCCGGATTCGGTCTGACCGAAGTTATTCCATAACGTCGTACATGATGAGAGGATACCCGATGCTTGTACGGTGAGCAAACGATCGGATGCATTCAAGATATTTTGCACATGGATTCGGCTTTTGGTAAAAATGTCGCTTACTACCAGCATCCAGTCACCGATTAAAGGCAAGTTGGTAATGCTATAGTGCGAAACGAGTTCACCAATATTACTTATTTGAAATTTTTCAAATACCAGTTTTCTATCCGATAAGAAGGCACATAGCATAGTAGAGAGACCATACATATACTGCACTGGGAAATAACACAATGAGCAATCTTCATTACTTAGTCCAAGAGATTGGCTCACCGCGATGGCATTCTCAATCAGAATATTTTCATGATATTGAATCAACTTGGGTTTACTGGTTGTTACGGAGGTACAAAAATAGAAATGCGCGCACGGTATGCTGTAAAATCAGCCAGATTTTCGTTCACAGTTGAAAGACAGTGATCAAACGCGATATTAATCCGGTGACTGATGATATTAATATCCCTGACTTCATGGCTCATTACAACAGCTGCAATGCAATCAGCATCAACCAGTATATCAACAATGTCTAAATCATGAATACTGACGATCCAAGCTTTCAATTTTAGCACAGACGCAACAAAATAGCTAATCATGCCTTCGAAATTATTTCTAATCACAAAAACAAACAGCTTATTTTGCTCCCCTTGCGGGCGATCACGACAATATCTAACTACTGTATCTGCACACCCTTTTGTCATCATGCTGACATCCTCTGCCGAATAATGACTGTGATGACAAATCACTTGCCAGTTTCTTTCTAATAAGGAATATATTGTTAGCATGAGGTGTCCCTTACAGATATTGTGGATTCTCTAAAACCAAGCAGCTTGCGCCACCGCCCATACCAAATGAGTTTTTCAATGCGTATTTAAGCGGTCGGTACTGATGCTCCCTCACAAGCGCAATACCAGCGGGCAATTGAGGATCGATTTCATCACAATTCAAAATTTTGGGCAAAACATTGTTCCGAAAAGAAACCAGTACACCCAAAATTTCCATCGCACCGGCAGCAGCAATCAGATGCCCGTGCCAAGATTTTGTCGCCACAATCGCCGGGTTGTGCGCGCCAAAAACCGTTCTGATTGCACTGGCTTCGTGCTGATCATTTTGTACTGTCGATGTCCCATGTGCATTCACAAAATCAATAGCGGTACGGTCAACATCCGCATGTTCGATGGCCCGCTCCATCGACAGTTGCATTTCGAGATCATCTTTATGCGGCGCTACAATATGCTGTGTGCAAAGTGCACCGCCGTAACCCAATAAATAGGCCAACGGCTCACGCTGCCGCGCCAATACGTTAGATAATTTTTCAATAACAAACAGACCTGCACCATCCGCTAAAACAAATCCGCTACGATGCCGATCAAAAGGCCGCGAACGCCGTGGTCCACTGTAGTTTTGATCAGTCGATATCACTCCCATTCCTTCTAATCGTGCAAGGTATAAAATCCATTATTGCACCACCATCTTTACGCTTAATAAAAATGCAAGACAGTTTCTATCAACCTATTTACAACAGCAATATTATCATGACAGCTATCACTCGAAGTTTATGATTATATTGTGAATAGTCACTCTGCTTTTGAATGGGGTATGAGACACTAATGCGTTAAGATTAATAAAAAGAGTAGCATTATTAATGATAGCAATTACTACTCTGTTGAGATTATTAGCACTCGTTACTTATCTATTGGAATTTTTTAAACGAGTTATTACTATAAGCTTAGAAACCATGAAAGTCGTTAGAAACTTTACCAAAATTAGAAACTTAGAGAAACTGAATAGATTTATGAAGTTAACTTACCTCATAAGGATTTCTTGAGTACTCATTTAAAACTACAATCTATAAGTTAATCATTTTGTGTTGATTATATACAATCTTGAAAGGAATAATATATCATTGCGACCTCCTGAAAAGAGAGGATTTAAAATTTTGAAAACTCTTATTTAAATTGCTTTAAGACTTTTAAGAAATTCTCTATTAAACAAGATTAGATTTTTCTGGATTACCTTTAAGAGATTATATCACAATTTAAAATGAGAACTCTATACTATTCAAAAGTTTTTTAAGGTTAGTTTGACATATTCATTTTATTGAAATGAAATAATAGAGATTGAGCTTTCTTTTAAACACATTTTATTTGTTGTACTTATATTCGGTTGTAATGTCTATATGGGTTATTTTTTGAAAAATTGACAATACCTAACATATGTAAAAATAAGCTTTTTCTCTAAAATACCAACGTGCAAAATTCAAAGTCTCATTAAAATCATAAGAAGTATTTATTCAGTGAGTTGAAAAAATTGATACAATCTATGTCATAGGTTTATCATTTATATTTTAAAAATTATAATCGACTGAAATGTAGTTTTGTTATTTTTGAATAAGATTTTTTATAGGGTGCAGAATGAAGTGATAAAATCGATATAAGTTACAAAATTTAATTAAAAGAGATTTAAATAATGTGTATATGTATTGAATTTTCTCATGGATTAAGCTTTTTTTATTTAAGATATGGATGATATTAAAAAATATGGATGCAACCAATAGTGTTGATGAATTTTTTAACAAAATAAGTATATAGATATCTTAAAATAGCTGGATGAGGTGATTTTAAATGGTAGAATTAAAGGCACATACGGCTCTTTTAAGCTATCGAATGATTGGTTTTTGCTTATGTCTTGTTATTCCTTTTTATTTGTTCTTTCGTGCTATTCGAGGAAAAGAAGAGTGGTGTCGCAAAAAAGAGCGTTTAGGTAAAAGTTCTCATATACGCCCCCAAGGTTCGTTAGTTTGGTTGCATGCAGCAAGTGTTGGAGAAACACTTGCACTTGTTCCACTTATAAATTATATTTTATCATTGAAAATCAATGTATTAATGACAACTGGGACGGTGACATCTTCTACTCTTGTGAAAAAATATTTTGGTAATAGGTTGATTCATCAATATGCTCCTTTGGATTTAGATTTTGCAGTGCGCCGTTTTATTCGTCATTGGAAGCCTGATCTCGTCTTAATTTGTGAATCAGAAATTTGGCCTCTTCGTATTAAAGAACTTGCAAAAATGCGTATTCCGCAGATTTTGGTTAATGCCCATATGTCTGAACGTTCTTTTAAAGCTTGGCAAAAACGACGTGTTCTTGCCAAACATATTTTTAAGGATATTGATTTGGCGATTGGTCAAAATGAAAGAGATGTAGCTTATTACCATACACTTGGCGTAAAATCTGTTACGTTTTCTGGTAATCTCAAGGCTGATGTTTTTCTGGTTGAAAATCAAGAATTGCTTGCACGTTATCGTAATGCTATCGGCAATCGCCCGGTTTGGGCAGCTGTTTCAACGCATGAAGGGGAAGAGGAGATTGCTTTTGAGGTCCATAAAATTGTTAAAAATTATTTGCCAGATTTATTAACAATTATTGTGCCTCGTCATCCTGAACGTTCAGAAGATCTTATCAGAAAATGCGATAATAAGGGGTTAAGTTTTATTCGTAGGAGTAGAGATACTGTTCCAAACATGAATACCGATATTTTATGGGGAGATACCATTGGAGAAATGGGACTTTTTCTTCGCTTATCGAAAGTTTCTTTCGTTGGTAAATCGTTATGTGGAAATGGTGGACACAATCCATTGGAATTGGCTTTGCTTGGTTCCGCTATTTTGACAGGGCCCCATGTTTCAAATTTTCAAGAGATGTTCAAACAATTTCTAACGCATGATGCAGCATATATGGTTCAAGATACAAAACAGCTTGCTATTCAGGTGTATAAGCTTTTAACAAATGAAACATTGCGGCAAGAAATGGTTGATAAGGCTCATGAAGTGGCGACAGGTATGGCAGGTGCATTTGAGCGCACATTAAAGATTTTAGATCCATTTTTACAACCCCTTGTAATACAAACAGGTTTACGTCAGCGTCAGGGTAGATATGCATATTAGCGCCCCTCGTTTTTGGTGGAAAAATAAAAGCTTTTTGCGTTTTGTGTTAGCTCCAGTTTCATGGGGGTATGGTTATTTTTCAAGTCGTTTTATGACAAGACAGCCTCCCGTGATTGATCTGCCAGTTTTGTGTATTGGAAATTTTACATGTGGTGGTGCGGGTAAAACGCCGGTTGTTATTGCTTTTACAAAAGTGGCTAAAGAACTTGGTTTCGTACCTGGTATTATATCTCGTGGTTATGGTGGATCAGTTAAAGGGGTACATCTTGTAAATGAAAAATATGATACTCCATATAGTGTTGGAGATGAGGCACTTTTACTTGCACGGCATGCTTTTGTAGCTGTATCACCTAATCGTTATGCAGCGGCACAACGGCTTAAACAAGAGGGATGTAATCTTATTTTAATGGATGACGGATTTCAAAGTCGCCGTCTTTATATGGATTATGCGTTACTCGTTGTTGATGCGATGCGCGGTTTTGGTAATGGAGCTGTCTTTCCAGCAGGACCTTTGCGCGTACCATTAAAAACGCAGTTTTCTTTTATGGATAGTGTTTTATTGATTGGTCACTCCGATGCGCCTGATAATGTCGCTTTTCTTGTTTCGCGTACTGGAAAGCCTTTATATCGTGCTCATCTTAAAGCCAGTGCCTCTGATGAGGTTTCAGGAAAATCATTTTTGGCATTTGCTGGTATTGGCAATCCAGATAAATTTTTTAAATCTATTAAAGAATTATCTGGTCATGTGGTGCAAACTTACATATATCCAGACCACTATTTTTTCACAGATAAAAATTTAAAAAGCCTTATACAAAAGGCTAAAATGCACAATTTATGGCTCGCAACAACAGCTAAAGATTATATCCGTATACAGACAATTCACATGCAAAAAGATTTGAAAAATCTTATTATCTTTGATGTGAATGTCGATTTTGTTAAAAAAGACTTCTGCCGTATGGTCCTTGAAGAGGTCATGACCCGCTTTAGAAAACGTTCCCTTGAATTTTCTTGTCTAAAAGGCAAAGGCTAAATTTATAGCTTTCGAGCGGTTATTTTTCTTTTGTTTTTAACAATTGCTTGAGATATGGGTTGCACTCAAGTTCGCGCTGATAGGAGATTTCACAACTAGCATATGCTTCTTGGCGGTGATGATTCCAATATTTTAAATCATCTATAGGGATTTTTTGCCCGCTAACAGCACAAATGGTATAGGTACCATATTCTATAATGTCATATCCATTATTAGAATAATGAATTTTTGCTTCGCGTTCACCATTGGGAAACATTATAATTCCTTTTTACTTGATACAAGAGATTCAAGAAAAGTGCCATAAAATATATTATAAAGTCGAGAGTTAATTTTAAAATATTTTTCTTGTAAAAATGATGAAGGGCTTATTTTCTGCCAAAAAGCCGTTCTATATCTGCCAGTTTGAGTTCAATATAAGTAGGGCGTCCATGATTACATGTACTTGTATTAGGTATTGCCTCCATTTGTCGTAATAGTGTGTTCATTTCTTCGGGGCGTAAAAGGCGCCCTGACCGTATTGAGCCGTGACAGGCCATCGTTGCTGCAACATAATCAAGCATTGCTTTTAAATTATTTGTTGTATCATACTCAGCAGCCTCATCTGCGAGATCTTTAATAAGGGCTTGGACATTGATCTCTCCTAACATGGAAGGTGTTTCACGCACAACAATTGCTCCTGGTCCAAATGGTTCTATTCCTAATCCAAATTTTTGCAAAGCATCTTTATGCGTTAAAAGGCATGTTGCATCTTCTTCAGAGAGTTCTACAATTTCAGGAATAAGTAATAACTGTGAAGGAAGTGGTTTGGAATAAAGTGCATTTTTGAGTGCTTCATAAACCAATCGTTCGTGAGCTGCATGCTGATCGACAATGATCAAACTATCTTGTGTTTGGGCGATAATATAGTTTTTATGGATTTGTGCTCTGGCCGCTCCTAATGGATAAGATAACTCTTTTGATGAAGATGTCGTGCTTGGAATGTATGCATCCCCACTTGGTGTATTTAAGCCCTCCATAATAGGAGCGGCATCTTCTTTTAAATCAAAAGAGTGAGTACTATCCAATGGTTTTTGGACCATTGAAGCACTGGTAAAATGATGAGGTTGTGAACTGTAAGAAGAGAACTGGTGCGTGTTCTTAAAACTGCCTAATGGTTGTTGTGCCAATGATTGTTGTGTTTGAAATGCAGCAAGCATTGCTTCAGAACGGGTTGAAGTAGGACGAATACCAGATTGCTGCAATGCTTCACGAATAGCTCCAACAATCAAACCACGAATTAATCCTGGATCACGGAATCGTACATCAGCTTTGGCTGGGTGAACATTAACATCTACCTCAGCAGGTGGGAGGTCAATAAAAAGAATAGCGACAGGATAACGATCTCGTGTCATAACATCAGCATAAGCGCCTCGGATAGCGCCCCATAGAAATTTATCACGCACGGGACGTCCATTAACATAAGCAAATTGATGAAGGCTGTTATTTCGGTTGAAAGATGGCAAACAGGCAAAACCTGTTAAGCGCACCGCTTCGCGTTCAGCATTCAGCGCAATGCTATTAGGGGCGAATTCTTTTCCCATAATCTGCGTAATACGTTGTAATTGTCCTTGAATATTATTTTCTGTAGCAGACAATTCCATAGATGTTCTGTCTAGTCCTGAAAGAGAAAAGCGGATATGTGGAAATGCGATAGCAATTCGCTTAATCATATCGCTAATAGCATTTGTTTCAGCCCGATCAGTTTTCATAAATTTTAATCGTGCTGGCGTGACAAAGAAAAGATCACGAACTTCAACAATTGTTCCAAGATTCGCAGCAGCTGGTTTGGGTCCTACAATTTTTCCTGCAGTAACGGAAATTTCAGCAGCGCTCTCAGCATCTTTTGTTCGTGAAATGAGTTTAAGTTTAGCAACAGAACCAATAGAGGGGAGGGCTTCTCCTCTAAATCCAAGGAAGCAGATATTGTGTACGTCATCGGTAATCTTTGAGGTACAATGGCGAGAAACTGCTAAAGTTAATTGATCTGCAGGAATTCCATAACCATTATCACTCACCTTTATAAAATTTTTTCCACCATTTGCTGTAATAATTTCAATGCGTGTTGCACCAGCATCAATAGCGTTTTCAACAAGTTCTTTGACAACATTTGCTGGTCGTTCAATAACTTCACCGGCGGCGATTTGATTAATAATATTTTCGCTAAGATGGCGTATAATCATAATAAATTCTAACAGGAATTTTAAGGGTTCTATAGAAAATTATGATAACATCATTTGCGAGACATTCAAGAATAAGAGAACATGAGAGGTATTATTTTTACAATACCTCCTATTTTATTTTATGTTAACAAGTCGGTTGGAAAAAACATAAAAATAGTTTTTATCACTTTAAAATAGCTTGCACCAGTTTATCATCTAGGTCAAAAAAGAAACAATGTAAAAAGGGAAGGCAATATATATGGCGCGTATAAGCGGTATTTTAGCGGATAGTGATATACAAGCTTTGATCGAGAATAACTTTCTCAAGGCTCAGTATCCATTTGATAGATCTCAAATACAACCAGCAAGTCTTGATCTTCGTTTAGGGGAGAAAGCTTATCGTATACGTGCTTCTTTTATGCCGGGACCTGATACAAAAGTTTTGGATAAGCTTGAACGGTTAAAGTTGCATGAGTTTGATTTACGAGGTGGAGCCGTTTTGGAAACGGGGTGTGTTTATATTGTTCCTCTTTTAGAAAGTTTAGCTTTACCAGAATTCTTATCTGCTGTTGCCAATCCCAAAAGTTCTACAGGACGATTAGATATTTTTACACGTGTCATTACGGATAATGCTCAGGAGTTTGATAAAATTTGTGCTGGTTATCATGGTCCACTTTATTTGGAAATTAGTCCACGCACATTTCCAATTTTGGTGCATACAGGCTCACATTTATCACAGCTTCGGTTTAGAAAAGGCCAAAGTTATTTAAATGAAATAGAGTTGCATACTTTGCAAAGGCAAGAAACACTGATATCGGATGATTTTCCTAATATTAGTGTTGGTGGTATTGGTCTTTCCATTAATTTAAAGGGAGACGAAAACGGGCTTATAGGTTATCGTGGTAAACATCATACAAGTGTTATTGATATTGATAAACGTGCCGTTGCCCACGTTTTAGATTTTTGGGAACCTCTTTTTGATCGTGGTCAAAGGGAGTTGGTTCTTGATCCTGATGAATTTTACATTTTAGTTTCACGAGAGTCTGTTCATGTGCCTCCGCTTTATGCCGCAGAAATGACACCTTTTGATCCTTTAGTTGGCGAGTTTAGGGTGCATTATGCAGGCTTTTTTGATCCAGGATTTGGGCATAAGGAGGCGGGTGGAAAAGGAGCAAGAGCGGTTTTAGAAGTGCGGAGCCATGAAGTTCCTTTTATCTTAGAGCATGGTCAAATTATTGGCCGTTTGGTCTATGAGCATATGCTTAATCGACCATCAACCCTTTATGGACATGATGTTGGATCACATTATCAAGCACAGGGTTTAAAGTTGTCCAAGCATTTTAAATGAGTTGGGAACCACGAATTTTGATAACATGTATGCAGAAAGCGTATTTTAGATAAAAGAAAATTTTGTGCTTCGCAAAACTGGCGTCATGCATTCTATTTTTAATTTCCAAGGTTATCTCATCTCTTGCATTTGAGAGGGTATGAGAGGCATTTTTACTTCTTTTTTCAAGAGGTTCTATCTATACGAACTCCATTTATGATGTGCAAAAGAATAGTTTTGATTATTTCATCATGACAAAATTTACAATGAAAGAATTTTACTATATTTAATATGTTATTCATATTTATTATAATAAATCAATGGGTTAATAAAATTCAATATAACAGTAGCTACTCACTTTTCAAAGTAAATATGCGAGATTGGATGCTGCAATTGACTCAATTTTTCTAGAGTGTAATAACCAGTATATTTTATTCCGTATAAAAATTATCCTTAAGAGTTAATAAATAAGTTTTCACTCCAGTTTAGTAACAATTTTTTTAAACATTGTTCTAATTTTAGTAACTCATTTATAGCCTCAAGATATAATATTTCTAGAAAATTATTCAATTAAATATGAAGAGATTCTATTAGTATGAACATTAAAAGTTTTTTTATGCTTTATGTGAATTTAGACACTGTATATTTTTATAAACTTTCATGAATAAGTAACAGATCTCAGTTTTGAATATTGATATAAGAAGATTTCTGCATGTATGCGACAGCTTTATTTCCAGTATTAATAAAGGATTTTTTCATCTTTTGGGGGAGATTATGATTTATACTTAATGACACTCTATATTCTTAATAACTGATAATGTAAGGATCTTTGGAGGGAGAAGCGACTTTAAATTATAACTAATTAAGCTACGGAGCAATCGCTTTCGAAGAGGGATTACTTTAAAGAGAGTATAACATTTTAATTGCACATGAAGAATATATGAGTAGATACGTTATTAATGATACTTCATACTGTGAGATTTTAAATTTGGATAAGAGCAATAAAGATGTTGTTTTTATCAATTAGTTTTTTTAGAAAGTTGCAGTCTCTGTTGCTTCTATCTATTCAATAGAGTGCTTTGGGAGAATAGCGAATAGGTAGGTACATGGATTCGCTTTTATGCGTTTTAGGATGTTTTCTCTTTTCATTTAGAAACAATGGTGCCATCAATGATTATTTCTTCAACACTTGATTATCGTAAGGCAGCAAAGCGTCGTCTTCCTCCCTTTCTTTTTCACTATATTGATGGTGGGGCTTATGCTGAAGAAACGATGCGACGTAATTGTACAGATCTTCAAGCACTTGCATTGCGTCAAAGGATTCTAAGGCAAGTTGGTGAAGTTGATCTTTCAATCAAGCTTTTTGATCAGACACTTGATTTACCGATTGTACTTGCACCTGTTGGGCTAACGGGCATGTATGCACGTCGTGGAGAGGTAAAAGCAGCGCGTGCCGCAGCGGCAAAAGGGATTCCTTTTACTCTATCCTCTGTTTCAGTTTGTCCCATTGCAGAAGTACAAGAGGCAGTTGGAGGTGCATTTTGGTTTCAACTTTATGTTCTCAAAGATCGCGGTTTCATGCGTGATGCACTAGAACGGGCTTGGTTGGCTGGTGTACGCACGTTGGTTTTTACAGTTGATATGCCAGTTCCTGGTGCACGTTATCGTGATGCGCATTCGGGAATGTCTGGTCCTTATGCTGGTTTACGTCGTTTTTTACAAGCTTTGACTCATCCATATTGGGCTTGGAACGTTGGTGTTATGGGGCGCCCTCATGATCTTGGAAATGTCTCCACTTATCTCAAAAAGAAAATTGCATTGGATGATTACGTTGGTTGGCTTGGTGCAAATTTTGATCCATCAATTGGTTGGCATGATCTACAATGGATTCGCGATTTTTGGAAAGGAACAATGATTTTGAAAGGTATTCTTGATCCAGAAGATGCACGAGAAGCAGTAAAATTTGGTGCGGATGGTATTGTTGTTTCTAATCACGGCGGACGTCAGCTTGATGGTGTATTATCAACAACACGAGCATTGCCTGCAATTGCGGATGCTGTAAAGGATTATTTGACTATTTTAGTGGACTCAGGTGTTCGTTCTGGTCTTGATGTTGTACGCATGATAGCACAAGGTGCGGATGCTGTTATGATTGGCCGTGCTTTTGTTTATGCGCTTGCAGCAGCAGGTAAGAAAGGTGTTATGCATCTCCTTGATCTTTTTGCCAATGAAATGCGGGTAGCTATGACACTGACTGGTACTCAGACAATCAAAGATATTACACGCAAGAGTTTAGTAAATATAGATGTTTTTAAGCAATGAAAGCAATATGTTATACTTCTTTCAGAAAAAGAAAGTCTTTTTATAGAGGAGCATAATTATATATTTTAAAAAATATGTTGACAGTTAAAGTTAAATAGAAAAGATCAATAAGCTCCTCTATAAAATCACAGAAAATACTCAGTAACTACAATAATATTAAGTATTAATAATAATAAACACGAAAAAAAACAATAATAACATTGCATACATATTTTATTTACTTTATTAAAAGCTCATTCTACGGATAAAAAGGAACAAGCGCTGATATTAAAGGTAAAACAACTGTTGATATAGAAAAAATAGCTATAAATAATGCTGTGAGCATTTTTCCCTCCTGTATATAAAAAACATTAAAATATAATATGTTAATTACTTCTTTTCCATATTGGCATAAAACGTAAATTTATAAAATCCATTTAGTTTTATTTTAATATAGAATAATATTAATTATAGTATATAAATAAAATTATTAAAAATGTCAATATGTATTTATTTTAATCTATAATTATAATAAAAAATGTATCTAATAAATAATATTTCTATAACCTATATATTATTTATATTAAGTTCATTGGATAATATATTATATGGATATGATATTGTTTTTATGGAATACATTTTTAAGCAATGAAAAAATATCCGTACTATCTTTAAAAAAGCTCGTTTACTGAGAGCAAAACTGCGTGAATTAATGTGCTTTTCTTTCTTATTTTCTTGTATTCTCAATGATTTATGATGTTTTTGAACTGACGAGCATATTAGGAAGCAGTTGAATATTTTTTGTATAGTATGTCATTTCTAACACTATTTATGCGTTCTCGATTGATTTTATAACTTGTTAAAATATCCAGTTCGTTTTTATTGCAGATGGGGATGGTGGGGGGGCCTAATGATACAAATTGGCATAGAATGTTTTGTTCCATAAGCGATTTAACAATTGCATCTCCAAGCTTCTCCTTTGATACTATGCTCTTCACAGACAATAACAGATTGGTGAGATTGACATAACTCTAGCACTGATCTATTATCTCAAAGTTGAATTGTTGGCACACTTGTAAGCGTTGGGATAACTTCATGTTTTTTGAAGCTCTTCAGCAACATCAAGACAAATCTGAACAGTTTCTTCAGTAGCAAGTAAGAGAACATCTTTTCCTTTTTTAAATAGAAGTTTTGCTGATATCAATTTTTGAAGCATTTTTATGAATATTTATAACAGCACGCTTTCCTAAACCTATATAAATGGGTACAAGATTACTTAGAGTAGAAAGAATTACAATTTCCATTTGATCCAATTACTTCTCATAAGTAATTGGATAATATTTACTTTATCGCTGAATAAAAAAGAAAAGTTTTTCTCTCTTTAAATAGAGGATGGATTGTCATCTAGCCAATAGGGATAGTTTGCGAGAAATTTGTTCGATGCAAAACGACTTAACATTGCAGTTACTTTTATCATTTGAAGCTGTGAAAAGAAGGCTAAGATAGATGAAAGAATGTAAAAAATGATGGATACATTTTAAGATAAAAAATTATAATTTTGTTAATTCTACACCAGTTGCTGCCGATATTGGTGGCAAAAGAAATTTGATCAAAAAATATCAAAATTATTTGAGAACATTCCTCATGGCATGTAGCATTAAACCTTTTTGTTGGTATGGGTGAGATTTTCTTTGAGCAGAAATTGATTCTATCTCCTGAAATCAGCAATAATCTCTCAGGTTATGTCGTAAACTTTTTAGGGATGTTACAACGCCACTATCGTTCTTTTATGAAAATGTTAGCATTTCAGATGAGCAGTTGTGAGGAATTTCAACGTTTAATACAGCAAGATCCAGAAACTCTCACGGATTTAGAACGGGCTTCAAGATTTTTATATTTACAGCGATTAAGTTTTAGAGGGAATGTAAATCGTACGATGAGAATAGAAAACCATCGTAGCGCGCGGGGGGCTTAAGCCCTTCCAATTTGAATGCGTGCTAAAACTTATTTCCACTGTTTAGCAGGTGTTAGCATTGAACATTTAGACTGGTCTGATTTTATTGTGTGTTATGATCGCCTAAAAATCTTGTTTTATCTTTCACCACTTTAATTGTGGTTTTGAGGGTTATTAAAGAAAAGATTTTTATAAGTGGAAGGATTATCAGCCGATGTCTAAGCTGCTTGTATAAATTAAAGGGGAGTTTTTTGTCTTTAAACAATATGCTAGAAATTCAAAAAACTTTAGTTAACTTCATAAAAGAGGTTACACCATCTTATACAGACTGCTCTGCAAATAACACAATTTCTGGTAAGGAATGGGGTATCACCAATTTTGATTTCTAGAAAAGAAACAATACGTATTAAATAGTCTTTAACTTGCATACTTTTTGAGAATCCTTTCAGAATCTTTTGAAAAAAGTGAACTGATAGAAGATATTTCTATCAAAATATAAAAACTTTTCTAACAAGTTAGGAATAAATCTAAAAATATATATTAAATATAAAAACAGTGCGATATGCAGGATGTCTGGGCTTTAGAAATAAGAATCAAAGCGTATAAAGATGCATAGAAGTGAGATTGAGACATATCATTTTTATGATTCAATAAAAAATAAAAATTAAAGAAAAAATTCTATATCAAAAATTTAAGGTGGTTTAAAAGGTGGACGAGCAATGCATGGAAGGATGAGTGAGAAGGTGAATTAGGGGAGAGTGATTTATAGATTATCAGTATCTTTATAAAAGTATCTTCTCAAGATAAATATTGGGATGAAATAAGATTGTGGTTGAATGTTCGAAAAGATAATACGCGCTCTTAACTTTTCCGTTATACACATCACAATAAACGCCGTGAAAGACACGGTCCTATTACAAACTTTCTCTAAAAGCAGTACATGAGTTTGCAAGATATTACAGTAATATTTTAAAAGAAGGATTTTATTTCAGGAAAAAATTATCTTAAAATAGTAAAGCAATATTTTTCAAGAAATTGCTAGGCGACTTTTGAAAGTAAAAAAGCTAAGTTAAAAAATAAAAGCAAAAATGGTTGTTGGTTTTCTCGACTGGAGTTGCATGTCATTTCCCACATAGGGAATTTACCTATAGAAAAATTAACAGCCAAGATCATTCACAATGTTTTCCCGCCACTTTAGCATGAAAAAGCAGATACAGTGCGAAAGTATTTGCCTTATCGTCAACATCATTATTATAATTAGGAAGTTGAAGCAACGTCATTTACAAATCACATAAAAGCCTTACCATATATTCATTATATAGCTCCGTAGATTTCTTTTCTTCAAGCATGCCAGCCCCTAGATGTTATTTTTGTTGAAAACAGAGCCTTTGTGTATGATTAGTTCTTTGAACGACGATAGTAGTGCAATCCATAAAATCTTTTCTCATCTTCTTTTGATAGGATAACAAAGATGCCCTTAGAATACATCAATAGACTCAATCATTTTACACAAACATAATCTGTTGAATCCTTTAGTTTCAATTCAGACACCTCAGTCACTCTAATTAAATCTAATTGACCACCAGAGTGTTTTAATCCTTTAAGTGCTTTTACTTTTAATCTGAATGTATCCACCTCTTTCAAATCTTTTCATTGATTGATGTTTCAGAGGAATTATATTTTTATCACTTTATTTTCCGTTTATCTCTCCAACCACATAAACGTTCACCTTGTTCGTTATGTTTTAAAATATCTCTCGCCAAATTTGGACTAATGACATTGATATCTTGTCGATTCAAATAAATTGGCAGCCATCCAATACAAGAAGTTCGTTCATTCGTCGCGCAGCCAGCTAGAAAGCTTAGTGCGCACATCAGCATCACTTTTCTTATTAATTTCATTTTCTACCTCAAGCCGTGTTGTCGCTATCTTGAAATCTTCTTTTGTTTGCTTTTGCTTCTCAACTTTTTTCCCAAGAAAAAAGGCTTTGACTAAAGCTATAAGAAAAGCTGCTATGAGCGCTGACGTCATTGTCAGATATTTTTTTATCCATAAAATCATAGGCGGTGTTCCTGAAAACGTTTAGCAATGTATATCATAGCTGTACAAGCAGCTAAAACCATAATGCCTGCTAGAACCCATTGAACAGGACCATTTCCTGCAAAAAGACCTCCAAGCCCTGAAAAAGAACCTATGATTGGTGCAAGAGCTTCTACTTTGCAAATACCTGTTACGCCTTCTGGTTCTACTACATGATAATTGGGGGCAACATGAGCTCCTTTTGCCCACAATCCTGCTTCGGTTGCTCGGCGATTGACAAGACCTTGGATACGTTTTCCTCCCACTCTTGTCCATTTTTGCAATTCGGTTGGTATCGCTTCATATTCACCTTTATTAAGCTTTTTTAAAAGTGTAGAACTGCGAAATGCTGTGATTCCTACATTATAGCAAAATGATACTAATGCCGCGAATTGTTCATCGTTTAAAGGAACGGTAACGGCTTTTTCAACAACAGCTTCATACTCCCTCAAGTCCTGACAAAGGATTTTTTCAGCTTCTTTTTCCGTAATTTGCATATCTTTGTGAACGCTTGGGGCACCAGAAGCACTTGTATGTCCATAACCAATTGTCCAGACACCACCAGAATCTTCATAAGCTGATAAACGCAAGCCTTCCAATTGCTTAATCAATACAAGCCCTTCTTTTGATATTTTTCGCATTATTTTTACCTATAAAAAACTACACAAAGCAGGATATGAATTAAAAACTTACATCTACTCATTTTTAAGAACAGAACAGCGAAAGGGCATAATAAATTCAAAACACCCATAGTGGATTATTTTAAGATCCATATCATTTTTTGAATAAAGATTATGCTAAATACTATTCATTTTGCAGCAATTGATCTCCATCTAAAGACAATAACTTTATGATAATTCCATTTATAATCAGATAGATTTCACTCATAAATTCTTACAGTTGATCTAGAATGATTTAGAAGAACTTTACTTGAAAAAACTTCAATAATTCCAATAACAAAAAGCACTTTTAACAAAAAATAAGAGACATAATAATTAATGAAATAATTAGGTGTTGATTTTTAAGTAATTTCAAAAGTCATAAATTGCACCACAGAATTTTTTTATAAAAACAAAAAAACATTATAATTTAACATTATATATCTAAAAATTATCTTAGAATCAATAATACATATACATAACGTGTTATACATATTTAATAAAAAAATCTATAGTTAATTTAATTATTCTTTGTTTTTTCCCCTAATTGCTTAATTTCATTAAAAAATACCTTTATGAAGGATTTTAAATAAACTGTTACATAAAAAACATAATGGATATTTCTCCTCTCTTACAGTCTGTTTCCAACTGAAACAATATATTAGTGGAGCATATTCAATATATAGACCAATGATATTTGATAGTTTTTTTAAGAATATTGTACTGTAATAAATTTGAACAAGTAGTTCGGTTTCATATATTTTCTTTTTCATATGAAGCATTTGGTAGGGCGTTCGGATTCAATGGTATCATCTTTGTCTGGTGTTGTATTGGCTACGTTTCCAGCAGCATCTTAAACAAATCAATCAAGCTATTGAAATCTTTTTAGAGGCAATAGCACAAGAGATACAAAAGATTTTGACAAAA
The DNA here is from genome assembly GCF_042195745.1 of Bartonella sp. AP7XZML. Taxonomy (NCBI): domain Bacteria; kingdom Pseudomonadati; phylum Pseudomonadota; class Alphaproteobacteria; order Hyphomicrobiales; family Bartonellaceae; genus Bartonella; species Bartonella sp. AP7XZML. The sequence continues at coordinate 7,654 of NZ_JBHIOT010000051.1, read as the reverse complement.
AGCTGCTTGACAATATAGGAAGTTCTCTCCTCCTAGCATCCCAGCCCCTTCACATAACATAAAAAATAAAAAGGCAATGAGATGATATTTGATGATGGCAATAGATATGTAACAATACGTGAGTGTGCACAGCTTTTTAGTATATCCAGAACAACGATTCGCAATTGGGTGCTTCAGAGGGGGGCCGGAGCCATATAAGCTAGGGAGAGCAGTGAGGTGGAGAAAGAAAGAGATTTTAGCATTTACTCCAGAGAAAAATACGGAGCAAATAACAACAGATTAGATAAAATTGTATAAACCCTAGAAGGTGGTCTTCAAACAGATAATTAAAAAATCTATATATTTCAATATGTTTAAGAAATAAAACGGTGCCGCATGCCGGTAAGCAGGGGCTTAGCAACAAGATTCAAAGTATATAAAGATGTGTAAGGGCGTATTGATGTCTATAGCTTTTTATGATTCAATAAAAAAAGTAAGTATTAAAGGAAAAATCTCAAATCAGAAATTAAAGGTGGACGAGAGGGGACGTTAAGTGAGGGCGATTCATCGGTTATCAGCATTACTTGTAAAGTCCTCTCCACAAGGAAAATATTGTGATGGGGCAGGGCTATGGTTGAATGTTCGAAAAGACAATACACGCTCTTGGTTTTTTCGCTATACGCACCACAATAAGCGCCGTGAAATGGGACTTGGTCCTGTTACAAAACTCTCTTTAAAAGAAGCGCGTGAGCTTGCAAGATATTATAGTGATATTCTTAAAGAAGGCAATGATCCTATTGTCTTTCGAGAACAGACTATTTTAAAACAGCAAAGCAATATCTTCCAAGAAATTGCAAAAGCGGCTTTTGAAAGCAAAAAAGCAGAGTTGAAAAATGAAGGTAAAAACGGCCGCTGGTTTTCTCCACTAGAGTTGCACGTTATTCCACACATAGGCAAATTACCTATAGAAAAATTAACAGCCAATATCATCCGCAATGTTCTCGCACCCCTTTGGCATGAAAAAGCAGACACAGCGCGAAAAGCGCTTAACCGTATCAATATTTGCTTGAAATATGCTGCGGCTCTTGGTTTAGATGTTGATCTACAGGCTTGTATGAAGGCACGCGCGCTTTTAGGAAAACCACGTACGACATCAACAAATATTCCTGCTATGCCATGGCAAGAGGTTCCGGCATTTTATCAAAGCTTGGATGATAAGATCCTTTCAAATTTAGCACTGAAGTTACTCATTTTGACGGGAGCACGGTCATATCCATTGCGCTATTTGCGCCTTGAACAAATTGATAAAAAGATATGGACTATACCAAAAGAAAACATGAAAGGTATTGTAGGGAAAGTTTCAGATTTTCGCGTGCCACTAAGTGATGAAGCTTTGAGAGTTATTGAAAAAACTCTCCCCTTTGAAAAGAATGGTTTTCTCTTTTCTGGTCTTAGAGGCAACCCCATTTCTGATGCCACCATGGCAAAGTATATGACAGTTTGTGGTTTGACTTATCGTCCCCATGGTTTTCGTTCAAGCTTACGGGACTGGATAGCAGAGACAACGTCAACACCATTTGAGATTGCCGAAACTGTTCTTGCACATACAGTTGGGAGTTCAGTGACGAAAGCCTACATGCGAACGGATTTTTTAGAGCAACGGCGTGTTCTTTTAGAGCTGTGGGCTAGCTTTATATCGGGAGTGGTTTGACAAAATATTCTAAGGCCATTAGAGCATAAATATAATTATTGTTATTCTACCTTAATGGCAACCCTAAAGCTTTAAAGAAACGTTGATGTCTTTTCTCAGTATCAGCTATGAGCTTACTAAACGAAATAACCTCTATATAGGACTCATAACTCTTATGATATCCAAAATATCCCATATGATCACCTGATTCTGTTAAATCCCAAAGTTTGCAGCACTCTTTTATTTTTGGAGTTAGATCACAGACGACATAACAGTAACCGGGAACTTTTCCATCCAAATTTATTGGACGCCCTTTTGGGGTAAGTACTTTGCCTGCAAGAATTTTTTCTAGATAAGTAATGACCTGCAAAATAGGATCTGTTTCGGTACCAGCTTTCGCGTCATCTCTCATGGGACGCTTAATTTCTACTATAGTAAGAGATGCCAAAGTAGGAGATTCTAAACCCTCTTTGCTATCTGATACTAATAAAGGCTTCCAATAAATAGAATTATTACATAATTCTAAACTACATATATCAGGTCTTTCCTTTTCCATAGAGCCGGTAATAGACATTTTTTTTAATGATAAATCAGAAGCTAAATAATCATGAAATACTAATTTTTCGTCTATCAACCACAAGTTACAATTATCCATAGCTACAGAATTAGAATCACACTTCATGGGTACTATGAGTTGATGAATAACGTCTTCTTTAATATATTCTTTACCACCGTCATAAAGAGAATTTAAAGATTCCTTCAAAAGTTCTATGATAGTTTTTCTATGGAATAAGTAATTTGCCAAATCGGACTTTTTAAGATCACATACAGCATTTACATATTTATTAATTCTTGCTGCATAACTATCTGTATTTTCTCCTTGTTGAACTTCTAAAACATTATAACCTTCTTCTAAAATTTCATTTTCTACTCTAGCAAGACATTCATGCAAATGTAGTTCCAATTTTTTATCATTTATTTTAGGTGAAATCATATAGTCATTGTCTGTTAAATAGTTTAGGAGTGGACGATAGCGTGGTACTTTATGTGTGAACTTTTCAACTATCTCCTTACTGTTTTGAATGTTTTGCTTCAATTCTACAGCTAAATATTTTTGAATGCTTTCATAAATGGCTTGTCGTATTATCGGAAATGATATTTTTTTTTCTTTTAAATAAATCTTCTTGTTTATCTTCAACATTTTTTTCAATATCAAAGCCTATTCTTTCAGAACGTACTCTTTCATCTAAAAAAAGAGAGCTTACATAACAAGAGTAGATAAATTCACCTATATCATCTTGCAGTTTTGATTGCATACCCGGAATTTTCTCAGATAACTTTTCTTTTGTAATAGCTCTATTGCCTGCACAAAAACATAAAGCCTGATTTTCTAAAGGTAAGGATCTAAATTTAATATGCATAATAGAAAAATTATAATTTTCTATTTTTATTTTTTCATTTAAAACGGCTCCATGCATGCATTGTTCATATAGATCATTTAATAATATCTTTTCTGTGTCATCTTCAATAGTTATGAAAGGGCAACCACCAGTTCTTGCAAAATACCAGAGACAATGTTCTAAGAGTGCTTTTGCGATAGATTGTAGTTTTTTAGGAATATGATTTTTATATTTTTGGTTTAGACCTGTTAACTCAACAATAGTTTCTCTCTTCGTACAATTATCTTGAAATTCATCTAATTCTTTTATACCTGCAGCAGCATCAAATAAAAATGTGCGCCCTTTTAATCCTCTATCTGTTTCATAAATACTCCTGATTTTTATATTATCAAAAGCTTTAAGCCATAAAAGTCGTCCTATACCATGGCAACCTTTATCTCTTTTATAATCTGAGTCTAAAGTTTTAAATGATTGAAAATTATGATCATTAAAGCCTGTACCATTGTCGATCACTTTAAAACCTACAATTTCTGTCTCGTTTAGTTTTTCTGTATCTTTGTCAAGTGGTAGTGAAGCTTGCTTCGATCTTATGACTGAAACTATAATGTAGCGTGAGGAAAAATCATTTCCTATTTCTTCAATGGAATGAATAGAATTTACAACTGCTTCAAAAAGAGGCAGTAGAGCATGATTTTCTGGTAAAGATGTATTTCTTACGCGGCCACTTAAATTTGTTCTCATTATCCACTCTAATCTATAAAAGACAATCAATTGTGTCGTTTTACAAAGATTTGACTTCCTCTTAATCCTTAAAGGATTAAAATTTCGAAGCTGTTCATATCAAATACAGTTTATTAGAAGCTTTAAATTCATGAAACAATTAATTCAAAGATTAATTCTTTGAAATCCACTGCTTCAAATGGGCGAAGACATTCTCTATCACCTCCATGAGACGAGCAAAATTAAGAAACCATTTTCTAAAGAATTTCGCGCGTCTCAGAGTATGTTTAGAGTCGGATATTTGGTTTTTGTGTAAAAATACTTACAAACGCATCCATAATACGTGAAAAATCAAGCGCTAATAAGAGTATAATGAGTACAATCCATTTCGTATAACGCGACATCACTTTTACACTTTTGTAGGTCATGATGATTTCTTGAAGGATTTCTTTTTCTGCTTCTGTAAGCTCTGTATCGTCTTGTGTTTTTTTTCTAGCCATGTTTCCACCCACACACACGTTCACCTAGATCATTGTGCTTTAAGATTTCTCTTGCTAAGTTTGAACTGATGGCGTTCAGATCTTGCTTATCTAAATAAATTGGCAACCAGCCAACACAAGAAGAAGCATATTTATTTGTCGCGCAACCAGTTAGAGAGAGCAGAACGCACATCAGCATCACTTTTTTGATTAATTTCATTTTCTACCTCAAGACGGGTTGTGGCTGCTTTTAAAGCTTTTTCTGTTTGCTTTTGTTGCTCTGCTTTTTTCCCAAGATTAAAAGCTCTTGCTAAAATCATAAAAAAAGCGGCTAAAGCCGCGCCTGTTGGCATCAGATTTCTTTTCATCCATAAGATCATAGACGATGCTCCTGAAAGCGTTTAGCAACAAAGAAAATACCAGCACATGCGGCTAAAATCATGATGGTTGCCAAAGCCCATTGGATTGGTCCATTTCCTGCTAATAAGCCTCCAAGCCCAGAAAAAGAGCCAATAATCGGTGCAAGTGCTTCTGCTTTGAAAACACCCGTTGGTGCTTGCGTTTCTACTGTTTGATAATTGGAGGAAACATAAGCTCCTTTTGCCCATAAGCCTGTTTCTGCTGCACGCCGGTGTGCTAGACCTTCAAGACGCTTCCCGCCTGCTTTGGTCCATTTCTGTAGCTCGGCAGGGACAGCTTCATATTCACCTTGATTGAGCTTTTTTAACAGTGTCGAGTTACAAAAGGCTCCTGTTCCTACATTATAGCAAAAGGACACTAACGCCGCGAATTGTTCATCTGTTAATGAAACTGTAACAGCGCGTTCAACGACATTTTCAAATTGTCTTAAGTCTTGGCAAAGAAGTTCTTCTGCTTGCTTTTCCGTGATGGTCATGCCTTCGTAAATAAAAGGTTTTCCAGCACTGTTTGTATGTCCATAACCTATTGTCCACACCCCAATGGCATCTTTATAGGCGTTTAAACGCAAACCTTCCCATTGTTTAATCAGTGCTAGCCCTTCTGGTGATATTGTTCTCATGTATTGCTCCTATAAAAAAGCCCCACAAAAGGTGGGGCAGATTGATAGATTAAAATTGTAATTATTGCGTTTTATTAAAAGTAGTGTTTTATGTAACTTTTTTCTATGTTATACGTTACATGAAACATAATGGAGATTTTGTTATGGCTACGATGCACGTCAATGAACGCGTTCAAAAACATCGCAACGCACAAAGAAAAGCAGGTTTGCGTTTAATGCAAATTTGGGTACCAGATACTCGCCAACCGAACTTTTCAGAAGAGTGCCGACGCCAATGTCGCTTAGTCGCAAAAATGGATAAAACAGATACATCTATGCAGTTGTTGATGGATCAATCTTTAATGGATGTTGATGGCTGGACAGAATAATGCGTGGATCTCTCGTCACAATAGCTATGCAAGGCGATTTTGGTAAACCAAGACCTGCGTTAATCATTCAAGCTAATCAATTCAGTGAACATACAAGTGTAACGGTTTTACCCATTACTAGCACACTTGTTGATGCGCCATTACTCCGTATTACGATTCAGCCAAACGCTAAAAATGGTTTGCAAAAGCCTTCGCAAGTAATGATTGATAAGATTATGACGGTAAGATGTGATAAAATGAGTTCCATTTTTGGTTCTCTTCAAGCAAAGGAAATGCTGGAGATTGAACGTTGTTTGGCTGTATTTTTAGGAATAGTAAAATAAAAATTGGATTTCTTCTCTCTTGACAAACATTCGTTTATAAACGAATATACATTATGTTTGAAATACGTCACTACCTTACTTCTGATGGCAAAGACTTGATAGCCGATTGGCTGCGAAAGCTTCGTGATGTGCAAGCTAAAACCGCTATTATTCGCCGTCTTAATCGTTTAGAACAAGGAAACTTTGGCGATTTCAAGCCGCTTCGTGAGGGTGTTCATGAATTGCGTATTAATGTTGGTCCTGGCTACCGAGTTTATTATGTCCAATCTGGAAAGACCGTATTGTTGCTATTATGCGGTGGCAGCAAAAAAACACAAGAGACTGATATCACTCGTGCATGTGCTTGCTGGCGTGATTGGCAAAACCGTGAAGATTAAAGGAGTGTAAAAATGAAAGACCGTAACCATGATGATGCAATGGCAGAAATATTCCATGATGACCCTGAGTTGGCAGCAGCGACCCTTGATGCAATCCTAGCAGATGGTGACCAGGGGGAACTGCTTGTAACACTTCGTCAAATGGCAAAAGCCTATGGTGGTGTTCAAGCTGTAGCTAAAGCAGCCAAACTGAATCCTACACAACTTTATCGTACACTTTCAGAAAAAGGCAATCCAGAGTTCCGTAGCTTGAATGCTTTACTACGTACCATGGGGCTTCGCTTAGCTGTACAACCTCTTGAACGACCCGTTCCACACGTTTGATCTGTATTAACCACCTCTCCATTTTTGAGAACGGGGAGGGGACTTCTGTTTTTGAACTTAAGCAACCTTTTTAATAGGGCTCTCGAAATTTGGTTCATAAGCGCGCAACAAAGAATCCATGCTATGTGGCGGTTCGGAAGCTCCAAAATCTGTCAAAATTGCCAAGATTTTTGTAATATTGGGTAGTTCATCTTGAAGTTTTAAAATCAAAACCTTTTCTATTAATTCCATAACTTCAACTATGGCATTACAATTTTCATCTCCAATGCTTCGATGATTGGAAAACTGAGACAGCGCCATCCACAAATCGCATAAGAAGTCGACACTGATGTTCATTGTACACCTCCATGGATTTGTTCTCTCAAACATGTCAATCCTCTGGAGGTAATTTTTGTTGAAGGGAGTACCTTTTCTGTACCATCTGGTCTTTGAATGGTGATAGCAGGGCAGTCCATGAATCCTTTCTTGATCTTATCCTGATAAGGTAACAGAGGTGCCCCTGGAGCCCGTCGATAGACCCAATCATGTTTACGCAAGTAATCCGTTAAATCCTTTGGTCGCACTTCCAACATCTTTGCTGCTTCAATAAGACCGAACAAACCATCAGAACGTTTTAAGCCTTCTAAAGCCTTTGCTTTTGGAGTTAGTTCTGCAATCACATGATCTTTCTGTTCGATTTGGCTTTGTAAGTGATTCAAGACACCCAGTAAGGCTTGGGGAGTTGAGTAATCGATTTGTGGTGTTGCTACTTTTTTCAAAAGCTGTTCACATTTGATAAAGTATTGACGTGCTTCATGTCCTTTATCATTACGCTCTATCATGGAAAGGTGTTTAGCCATGTCTAATGTAATGTGGTATTCTTTTACCTTTCCAACGCTTACTAAATTTTTAGTAAGCGTTATAAAGTTTATATTTTCCTGAAATTTACATTCTTTAATGCGATTTTTAATCCAAT
>NZ_JBHIOT010000050.1:0-1207 GCF_042195745.1 Bartonella sp. AP7XZML | reverse complement strand
GGATTTTTGGTTTGCACTTCAAGCCCCCCTCCGGTTGCGAGCGCCCTCGCATTGGTATTCCGGGAGTCTAAAAGTACTGAATCCGAGTCAGTTTTTTTGCTTTTAGTGCGGAAAAGCACCTGGACATAGCAAAAACTCCCGGAATTCCGGGATACCCACAAAAGTGGGCTCAATTGTACGCTCGGATTTAGGGCTTTTAGTTCCCTATTGGTCGTTGCGTATACGACCAAAATTACAGTATTCATTTATAAGGCAATTTCAGAAAATTGGCAAGAAAAATCAAAATAATCTCAAAGACTATAAGATTGGGTACTTTTTAAAAAAGTGCGAAATATGGATTATAAATCGCGTCTTTTTCCTATCAAAATGTCGATAAAATTTGGATTTTTAGTTGGCACTTCAAGCCCTCCTCCGGTTGCAAGCGCCCTCGCATTGGTATTCCGGGGTCTGAAAACACTGACTTGACTCAGCTTTTTGCTTTTAGTGCGGAAACGCACCTGGACATAGCAAAATCTCCCGGAATTACGGGATACCCGCAATGCGGGATAAATTTATGTATTAAGCTTTCGGGCTTTTAGCTCCCTATTTGATCGTTGCGTGGACGATCAAAAACACGTGCTTATCAATAAAGTAATTTCAGGAGATTGGCAAGAAAAATGAAAATAATCTCCAAGACTATAAGATTGGGTACTTTTTAAAAAAGTGCGAAATATGGATTATAAATCGCGTCTTTTGCTTAATCAGAAATGTCGATAAAATTTGGATTTTTAGTTGGCACTTCAAGCCCTCCTCCGGTTGCAAGCGCCCTCGCATTGGTATTCCGGGAGGTTGGATTCACTGAACTTAAACAGTCTCTTGTTTTTAGTGCTTAAAGCACTTGGACATAACAAAAGCCCCCGGAATTTCCGGGATAGCCATAATTGTTTATGTTTAAGTTTTAAGGAATCCAACTCCTTATTGACCGCTGCGTAGACGACCAAAAAACACAGGCCAATTCATAAAGTAATTTCAGGAGATTGGCAAGAAAAATCAATATCCCATAAAATGGCGTGATTTTGAAGGGTGTGGAGTGCTGGTTTGAATTTGACTTAAGGGGTATATGAATGGAATAATATTAATTGTTACTCTTTTGCTTAATCAGAAATCAGCCACAAGATTGCTTTTTGTTTTTTCGGCTGGAGCTCTCTAAAATTTTTCAAAAGTGAAT
>NZ_JBHIOT010000049.1:0-8237 GCF_042195745.1 Bartonella sp. AP7XZML | reverse complement strand
CACCACATCACGGCTTTCGTTAAAGTAAAAGGTCTCCCGTTCACAAAAACGAATGGCTGCAAAAATGCTTTCTTGGATTTGTTGAACATACTCATCGGCTATGTCATCAATCTCATCTTGAATAACCGACACTAAGTGCGAAAGTGTTCTCTTATGACGATAAACATCTCGCTTTACTGGTATCGGTCCTCCGGTCTTAACCCGAATATAATGACGTGTCATCAAAATACCTCTCAGTAAAAATTATTACTATTGATATTATATATATTGTGTAGTATAGTGCACTGATGGTAGCGATAATAAAAACAACAGATGAATTCGATAACTGGTTAGAAAAACTTAAAGACAGAAAAGCTGCTAATATAATTCTTGCAAGGCTTCATAGAATTCGTTCAGGGCTTTTGGGTGATGCAAAGTTTTTTAATGGTATAGGTGAATTACGTATCCACTATGGTGCTGGTTACCGAATTTATTTTACAAAAAAAGGCGATAAAATCATTATATTGCTTTGTGGTGGTGACAAATCCACACAATCCAGTGATATTCAAAAAGCCTTATCTCTTTTAGAGGATCTTAAAAATGAAATTGAAAACCTTTAACTTTGAAAAACACCTCACAACACCAGAATCTCAAGAAGTCTTTTTAAATGAAGCCTTTAAAACTGGTGATGCCTCTCATATAGCGGATGCCCTTGGTATTGTTGCTAGAGCACAAAATATGAGTGCCTTAGCAAAAGAAACCAATCGCGAACGCAGTGGATTATACCGCTCTTTAAGCAAAACAGGTGATCCTAAACTTTCTACCTTAGTCGCTGTCTTATCTGCCCTTAATTTACAACTCTCTGTACAATCTGCTCCATAAATCGTGAGGGGAATTAAGCCTTCCCCTATACCTCTCAACGATTGGTCACGAATTGCACGACCACAACACACTCACCAGCCGCGGTTGTTTTATCCCGTGTTGCATAAAGCGTAAGCTCTTGATCTTCTGGAACAAACTCTTTTTGGTTGGTTGATGTAAAATCTTGAGTGCTTTGGGTTTTGATATCCTTTTCACTAAACTCATTACCACCATAGGTGCTGCCTATCTTTAATTTCGCATCCGAAAACGCTGTCTTCACAAACGCTTTAATCGAAAGGATCATTGCACCACGCGGTAAAGTCCCGATTTTGCGCGTCAAATGCTTATCTTTATGCGAGATATTCAAGCGAAAAAAACTCACTTGTTGCGTAACCAAATTTCTCCCTTGTAGGGGCTGTGGTAATCCTTCTGCCATGTTTTATTTCCTTTCTTTGAAAATTAAGAAGGCTTTTCGCCTGTGCAAGTTGAAACAACAACGGTTCCGAAATCTTGCGCATGTTGTCCTCTTCCAGGCATTTGGAAACGTGTTTTCTTCATGCCTATGATTGTCTTAGCTGCAACACCATATACTCGTTGATAATCATCAAGCTCTTCAACCAACTTATAGCGCATGTCTTGATTTTCTGCTCCAAAGGCAAGCATCACACTTTGTGCACCCAGTAATACAGCACGTCGGACATTTTCTTCAACACTACCATCGGATTTAACACCATGGGTTACATGTTCGGATTCTCGTAAAATCACACCATTATACATGCCTAAAGAGCCATCAAAAATCGGGTTCTTCGCGCGCGAACCTGAATAAACTGCCTTTTGTATATCAAGCCACTGACCAGTATCGGTATTGGTACGCAATTGCATAACTTGTATGGGATGAAGATACATGACGTAAACATTCGAACCACCAACACGTACTGGTCTGATTTTGGGGTTAGCCAACTTTGCAACTTTAACAGCTTCATCTATGAGCTTCAAACTAAAGCTATGTTTGGCTAACTCTTTAACATCTTCATCCTTAGTTTTACCATCTGGTCGCACAATGCGCTTACTGCTTGGTGTCAATGGTGCATTAAAACCATAATACAATTCATCAAGTTCAACTTCACGTCCTTCAAACTTTATTGTAGGCGCTGTATATCCGCAAACTTGAAGAAAAAACATCAAACTCAAACGGTCTGCAAACCAATCAACCAATGCCTTATGTGCTTCGTCGCGTAAACTAAACAAAATACGTTGTTGATCAATCGTACCTTTATTTTTTGTTGAAACAGCGTTATTAAGTTCATTGATATATAATTTATCATGGAGAAATTGGAGCGCTTCTTCATTGCCTTTAAGCGTTTCACCCTCGCTTACACCACGCCCCATAATCTGTGCTCGTAAGCTAAACGTAACACAATCTCCGCCTTCTTTCCTAAGTTCATTTTTGACTTGAATGATACTATTGGAGCCTTCTCCCATTAACGGTTCAATATCAAGCGCTTTAGACGCTTCATAATTTAATCTCTTTGACCAAGCTTTCACCGCTTGAGCATCATTAATAGGTATACGTGTTATTGCCATTGATTTTACCTTTCTTTGCTATAAAAAAACCGGCTTAAAGCCGGCAAAAACCCGCATTAAAAGCGGATTACGTTATGCACCTAGACTATAATCAGCCATCGCGCCCCATTAACTTATCAAAAATGATTTGATTCTTAGGATTGCTATACCATTCTCCAAATTCTTTATCAGACATATTTCCAATAGATTCTAAAGTCATAGGACCCGTCACGCCCCCTCCTCCAGATGCTGTTAAGGTTCTCGCAGAATTCTGACGGCTTTGAAGTGCTGCAACTTGATTATTCGCTTGCACTGCTTGGTTCTGATAGCCAAGGTTTTGCGCTATTCTATAAATTTCTTCTGCCGGATTGAGATCTCTTTGTGCACAAGTCGCTACAATCGTACGCAATTCATTCCTTATGATCTCAGAAATTGTGTTTGGATCTGCATACTCAGGATAAAGTGACGACCAAGAACTCAATTCCTTCGCACGCTTCTCATAAAGAAAATTTGCCGCGTCACCAAAATCACTGGATTTATTTTGAAACGACTTAACAGAATTGTTGAAAAACTGACCAAGACGTATATCATGCTGCTGCTGTTCCTCAGCTTGTCTTAGCGCTTCTTTCTGTTCCCTAATATACGCATCCTGCTCTCGAATCTTTTTTCCCATCCAACTCATATAGCCAATAATGTCTTGTGTAGGGTCTGGGGGTGCATTTTCACCTTCAACCATTGGCGTCTGGGACTGGGGTTCATAAAGCTTGACAAGCGCTTCACGAGCTTGTTTGGCTTGTTGCTCCATACGCTGCTGTTCTATACTAGGAACAATCTCTGAAGGCTTTTCAACGGGCTGTGCAACCGGCTCTGGAGACGTAATGTCATCATTATCAATCGTTTCACCATCATAAGTGCCGGCATCAAAAGAGCTCTCATCATCAAAGACCGGTGCTCCAACTCTGTAATCTTCATTCATAGCTTCGTTCATTTCTGCATTCATTCTCTAACCTCTCTCAAATGCTTCTTCCTCTGTATGTTGCCGCTCTTTCACGCATGATTTGATTTTGCGCTCGTTCATTAAGAATACGCTCCCGTTCAAGCTCATGCTTCTGTTGCATCAATTCAGCTTCCAATTCTGCTCTCTTTTGACGCATAACCAATTCAATCTGCTTGCCTTGTAAATCCATCTGTTGCATCTGACTTTTAGCCGCAATATCTTGCTGCTTTTCCTGCAACTTCATTTCTTGTTCCGGATTCATTTGCTGTTGTTGGGCTTGTTGTGCCATTTGCTGCTGTTGCATCTTCTCACTCACACGATTAAGCAATGACGCAGGCAATGGAGAATAACGAAGTAGATCAAGCATAATATCCGGCGTAATCGCATTTTGAAGCAATGGGAGCAGCTGTGTGATGATACCAAAGGTGCGCTCTTTCTCATTCGGGCTGGTTGGAGCATCATCGACAACAATGTCATACTCGACACTCGTTACTTCTTCACGCGTCAATGGAATATATTGCGCATTCTCTTCACCAGATATCCGTACCAAACGACCATCGGACAAGTAATTCTGTATCAAGTGCAAAATAATCTTACCCTGCCGCTTGCGGTACAAACGTAAACCATCAAACAGACAAGCAAGCAGATTTAAACTGGATTGGCGTCGTTGTGCCTCCAAAATACCCGCTTGTGTCACTTCCCTTGTACCAATGAATTCGGGTGATAAACCCGTCACCTGATTAATTGCTTCCTTAGCTTCATTAAACAGTTGGAAAAAGCCTTGTGGAAACTGTGCTACAGGCTTTGGTTGTATTTTACCACCTGCCAATGCGTTAGGTTTAACCCATGTAATACTGTCTGATCGGCTTAAACTTTTTGCTGCTTCTCTCTCATCCTTAAATGCACCACTCTCTGCCATTATCCCGCCTTTGGATTGGCTATTAAGGATATACATCACTTGACTAAAGTACTTATTCGCCCACCGTTGTGGGTCTTTTGTAGGACGCACAACCCCATAAAATTGCCGTTCTATCTTGTCAAAATACCCCGTTATACACTCCCAACCCAATTGACCCGCTGGAACCAAAGGTTGATCAGGGGATTCAAGCAATTTCCTCCCTAAAAAAGCACGCCTTACAACCTTTTTATTAAAAGCCGCCCCTTGAATATTAGGCATCATACATTGAAGCTGTTTAAATTCTTCCTCGCTATAATCACGAAATTCTCCAGTGCTTAAATCGGGCGCTTTGTAATATCGCTCGCTTTCAAACCAACGGCATTCAACAAGTGTAACCATCCGACGACCGTTTTCAACATCAATGCCCTTCGCATCATTATAAGCTTCAAGATCATTATGATGAATGCCCTCATAAGCAACCCCATCACGCGCCCAATCCGCACTCAGCTCTGTCCAATGAGATTTTGGAAACATCTGCTTGGCTACTTCCAAGGGCTTGCGGTCTACATACCACATGCGTTGTGCATCGGTTAAATTCGGTTGCACTGCCGCACTATCCCAGACCATTTTCAGTGGGTCTAAACGCGTAATTACCGGTTCACCATCAAGACTGTTTTCATAATCAAGGCGGGTATCAGTCCACCCCATGCCGCAGATAACCGCATCTTGGAAAGCATCACTATCAGCGTATTCTGCATGCGCCATGTCCCGAAACCATTCTGCCGCACCGGTAAGCAATTCACTAGGCAATGCCTTCCCTACTTGACGGGGAATAAACTGCACTTCTCGTTTATTGTTACGCTCTGAACCCACAACGGCATTAACCAATGGTGCAATACGATTAAACGTCATAACGGGGCGGCGTTGCTCTTTTAACGCCGCTAAATCAGCCTCATTCCACTGATCACCATTGTAAAATCGAAAATCCTCTCTTGCATGTTCGCGCCATTTATTCACATGCTCCACATCTTCTTTGTACCAGCTGACAAGCTTGCGAAATAAGCCTTCTGTCGACAAATCTGATGCGTTACTTTCTTTCTCTAAATGCTCTTCATCATACATCATTCTGCCATCCATGACGTGCTTTCATAAGTTTCTCTACCGCTATAAGCTGGTCGCTTTTGTATCGTCGGAGGTTCTTCATAAGCCACGCACATCAATCCAAAGGCATCTGCTCCATGACTGGACCAATCATGCTCTGCTCCCAAGCCAATATTGCGCTTCTCATCCCATTTCTCATGATACCAATTCAGTGCTTTACGACCCGCTACGGTTGTCTCTTCGTTAAACCATACTGAAGGTAAAATACGTCGCACCGCCTCTATTCGCATCTTAACAGCACCTGCCCCTTGATTAGGAATGACTTGCGTTTCAAAACCCGCATCATTTAAAGCACTCTCAAAACTCACATTGTGTACACGGTCTCTTGTTGCACCATCATGGGGGAGAACCATCAATGCCTTCTCATAGCCATTCTGACGTAACCAACCGATATGTTCCGATAAAGGCTGCCCCTGTGCTTCGTAATAATTAAGCACTCTAATTTCTCGCCCCACAAACTGTGCTATCCATATCGCCGTGGCATCTGCCTTGGCGCCTGTCCCCCCAATGTCCCAAAAAGCACGTATTTGCATTAAAGGGTCACGAGCAACACGCCCTATCCGCCCCTCCTGCTCGGCTGCCAACATCTCTTTCTGATAATAAGCGCCTTGAACCGCTGTAAGATAAGCCCCTTCCCAGATATGCTTATAGGTCTCTGGACGGTTTCTCAGATCATCAAGCCGCGCTTCATTCAAGATCTTGGGAAACTTCGGATTGTCTGACCAATTGATCTCTACACGCTTAATGGCTTCATTGTCTGAAAAGCGAAACCGCTTCTCAACGGGGGCATTCTCTCGCAACGGGTTCCATGTCACCCATAACTCTGCTCGCCACCCCTCGCCCTCTTCACGCAAAGTCGGTATAAGCGTCTGCCAAGCCGTCTCTGTAACGGGCTCTGCCTCATCAACCCAACAAAGCAAAATACGCCCCATCGATTTAATGCTCGCAATATTACGGTCCAGACCAGAAAACTGAAAGGCTACGCGACCATCTATCGACTTAATCGAAGATTCCCCAACCTTGTAATAGTCCTTTAAAAAGTCGTGCGCTTCAATGGCGCGCTTAATCTCCTCCAATGAACTTTCTGCCAAAGAATTCTGAAACTGACGTGCACAAAGAATGGTCCCCGATATCCCCTGCATACCAAATTGATAGCCTTTTAAAGCAGCCATCAAGGCAAATGATCTTGTCTTCCCAGACCCTCGTCCACCCCAAGCCGCTCGTACCAAAGCGTCTCCTGTAAAAATCGGTATAAGTTTTGGTACAATCTTAATCTGTCTTGTCGTCATTCATTGTTAAAGGAGCAATTTCTACACGCGTTATGATCTTAATGGCTCCCCCATCTTCACCTGTTACCTGTAAAGGCAACACCTTACCAAGCAACGCTAAATAAGCAGCGGGGCATTCCATAGCCTGCTTTTCCAAATAAGAGATCAAACCATCCTTGCCAATTTTATTCCCAGCATTCTCAGCAGCCTTAACCACTGCTTCTTTTAAAATGCGCGTCATCTTATTCGGAACGCCTTTGACACGCCCTTGACCTGCCTTTGGGGGTATACGCTTTTTAATGGGTTGTGGAGCCTGCTGTGTATTTTCTGATGTCATAAAATACGCCCTCCAGATAATAAAAAACCCCGCAAATGCGGGGATTCCAAACTGCACTGCCTCTCGTCTAGACACAATACGACAAGTGCCGTATTTGTCATTAAATACGATTTGCTACACTTTGTCAACACTAAAATAACACATATTGATAATTTCAAAGTGAATCAGTTAAACAGATAAAGTGCACATTAAGGTAGACATATAAGGTAGAAATGATGTTTATAAAAAAATCTTTATTTAGAAGCGTATTAATTATCGCACTTTTTACAACGTGTTTTATATCCACTTCAAATGGATATGCTAATTCTGAAGAATCTTCTTCATTTTTTAATAAGTTATTCTGTTCAAAAGTAACCACAGAATTAAAAACCGAACTTCATAATCACCTAATTCATGGAAACGAATGGTGGGAAAAAAGATTCAAAGAAATTAGAATGATAGAAGAAGTATATTTCTTGCATAACATGTCGACTTTATCAAAAGAACGTTTTGAACAACATGTAAATATGATAAGAGAATGGCATGATATACTGTGGGAAAGAAACAATAGTTTTAGCGATTTAACCGGCAGTATGCTACAAAAAATAAGTGCAATAGAGGATCTAAATAAAGCAAAACAATCTAAGAACCATATGGAGGAATCAGAAATTCTGAAAGCCCTTCCTATAATTGAAAAGCGGATAATTGAAAATAAAAGAAAACTTCATAAACTAGATTATGAAAGTGAAGCGTTATATAAGTTTATCATTCACTTTTATTGATAGTTACATAATTTTGCGAAAAATACTTTTGAAGCGCATTAAGAGCAACCTTTAGCGAACTCACAAGATGTAGTAATTCTTGATCTTCTATAACGAGGTACTGTAGCGCAGCGTGAAGATTGTACTGTCTATAAAGGCATTGTGCTTCTTTTAATGTCTCTTGTACGGCTTGATAGTGATTTGTTGCTTTTTGAACCCATTGTTCAAAGCTATCTGGATCTGAATTTGTAGACACATCATCATAAATTGCATTAGGCAAGCCTTTTGCGCAAAGGTAATTATTCCTTATCTGTAGATATTGCTGGGCGGCGTCGTATTGCTCTTGAGTAAGCACGCCTTGTAAACAAAGCCGCCCGATATAGGTACCAGAAAGTGGATTTTTTGCCTCCTGTAGCGTTAAACCGAAGCGCTT
>NZ_JBHIOT010000048.1:0-1361 GCF_042195745.1 Bartonella sp. AP7XZML | reverse complement strand
GGCAATAATATCACCCTATCAGAAAGCTATGATACCTCTAACGCAAAAGAAAAGCATGAAAAGTCTTTTGCTGGTGTGACAACTTCCGTTGATATCGGTGTCCTTGGCACGGTACAAGGACTAAAAGATGCCGCAGATCACATGAATAATAAGGATGGTAACAATACAGTTATTAATGGCATACTGACTGGCATGAAAATCAGTCATCTTTATAGTAAAGGCAAAACCTTTGTTAATTGGCTGACTGGCAATACGGGGGAAAAGGGGAACGTAACCAAAGGACTGAGTAGCTCATTAGGAGGATTGGGGGGCTCCACCAAGGATGCTCTTGCCAATATGGCTGGTGCATCTGGCAGTGTAACCGTGGGCTTTAAAACTGAGAAAACAGAAGCCTCTTCTCAAGTCTCCACAGCGGTGACAGATAGCATAGAAGGCGGACGCGCTGTTAACATGCATGCCCACGAAGGCAGCATTCATGGTGTTGGCGCTGATGTTATCGCTGGTACCAATCCAATCTATGTGCTGGAAAATGATGCACAGAGCGGAAAGATCACCATGGAAGCAGGTAAAGATATCATCTTTGAAAGTGCACAAAACACGCAAAGCACACAAAACAGCAGTGAAAGTTCTTCAATGAGTGTTGGCACCGGTTATGGCACGGGTGGCGCAGGGGCAACGGGTAGTGCTGCTTTTAGTCAAGGGGAAGGTTCCAGTGAGGAAGTTCAACACAAAAACAGCCATATTATAGGCACCGGCACCGTTCATACCACGAGTGGGGCAAACACCACATTGGCAGGCGCTGTGGTTTCTGGAGAGCGTGTAGAAATGGAAGTAGGGGGTGATTTCGCCATTACCAGCCGCAGTGATACGGGACAAACTTCCAGCAAGCAAAACTCTGTTTCTGTTGGGTTTGGTGCTGGACAAACGGGTGGTGGGGGCTCCATGAGCGCCTCTTTCCAAAAGGATAAATCCTCCAGCGATTATCATAGTGTTGTGGAACAATCAGGCATCAAAGCGGGTGATGGCGGCTTTAATATCATAGTTAAAGACAAAACAACGCTGACCGGAGGCATCATTGCCAGCACCGCGCCGGCAGATAAAAACAGCCTGACCACAGGAAGCATTAGCACCAGTGATATCAGCAACAGTGCGCATGCTAAAGCCAGCAGCCATGGGTTTAGCATTTCTGGGAATGACACGATAAAAAACATTGCCAAGAATGTTTTAAATCACGGCAAAGCCAAGGATGCAGCAGAAGGGGAAACCAAATCTGCTATCAGCGATGGGACTATCATCCTTACTGATACAACTGGACAGAGGGCGATGGGGCAAGATGCTGGACAAATCATTGGCTCTCTCAA
>NZ_JBHIOT010000047.1:0-4889 GCF_042195745.1 Bartonella sp. AP7XZML | reverse complement strand
TCACTTGCGCCTTGGTACTGTAATCAACTTTCTCAGGCATCTCATGATACTGACCACCGTCAAATTCTTCATATTCTCTTGATCCATCTTCGTATTCATAGAGATTGTAAAAATACTCTGCTACCCCTAATCCCCATGGTGTATATCCAACCGCTGTTGCAACAAACTTTTTTTGCATAGGCTGTTTACGTTTTTTTAAAAACATTTGGTTTAATATCCCCTATCTAAATCCATAACTTTACCAATGGGTTTATTTGCCTCAAAATGGACTGTACAGAAGCGTTTTTAATTTCAATGTGGTTTTTATCACAAAATCTTTAAATCGCTCTGTACGGTGCCTTTCTGTCAATTTAAACGCATATCTATTCTCAAAATCATCAGCAAACTTCACTACTTTGCTGTTTTTTCGGATCCATAAGTGTCTTTAAGCGTAGATCGCTGTTGCAAGTTGATTGAAGCTTTCTGAAAGGTTATTTGCGAAATTGTTTGACGGTGGTTTATAACATGCGCTTTCATATAGTTTTTTCACTTCTGATTTTTTGTGTTTCTTAATTACCAATCCATATTCTGGATGCGTAATCCAATTATCCCAAGCGCTTTGCCAATCGCGTTCATTTGCATTGTGACATGGATTGGTTTTTGAAAAGCGTACAAATTTTTCAAATTCTGATAAGGCTTCATCATGCGTTAATCCTTGTTCAGTTGCGTATTGAAAATCGGGTTTGAAATCTTCTAGTATTCTTTCAACTTCTTGTTTTTCCCTTATTTTCTTTGTTCCTTCAAAAAAGTTTGCTTTCTCTGGAAAATAAGCAGGCATTATCTTATCAACGATTTCTGAAAGTTGTTTTCCAACCTTTTTAACTTTTCGTGAAGGCAATTTCGCAATCATCGCTTCGTTAATTTGCCATCGGTTATTAGCTTTGTTTGAAGTGTTGGTATTTTGCTCGCGAATGATTGGTTGTTTGGTTTCTATCGTTTTGATTTGTTCTGATTGAACATCATCACACTCGATTGGCTCGTCAACCAAATCGTTTGTTTCTAAATTTTCAAAATCAATTTCTCTTTTTGATAAAATAATATTTTTATTTTTTTTGTTATTGTTATTGTTAATGTTATTGTGCATTTCCAAGCATTGCTCGTGCATTGCGTATGCATTGCTTGTGCATTGCTCATGCATTGCACGTGCATCATCATTACTTTTATCTTTGTTTTTATCCCATCTAGCTTTTGCTGCTTTTGAAGCCTTTTCCGAAGCTTTATCTAAATTCTCATTAGAGTTATTGAGTTCTTCCTCAACATCTAAATTCCACAAGCGACCATCTGCTAAACGAATGAGATATCCTTCTTCAAGCAAAACATTCAGTGCCGCTTCAAACTTCTTCACTGAATAACCAGTGTAATGAGATAAAACTTTAATATTATAAAAAAGAGGTTCACCAGTACGCAACATACGTAACCGTAATCGCATATAGATATTTCCCTCTACAGCAGGCAAATAATCAACAACAATTGCCCACTGGTCTGCAAAAAGCCTCGTCCATGGCAACTTAGTTGACATACTTCACCTCCCTTTCTTTATTATTATTGCAAGTGAAATTATCTAGCTCTTCTTCACTGAGACTGTTGAGTTCTTTTCCAACTTCTGAATTCCACAACCCACCATTGTCTAAACGTATGATGAATCCACCTTCAATCAAGGAATTCAAAGCTGTTTCAAACTCTTCTACTGGATAACCAACCCAAAAAGCTAATACCCTTAAGTCCTTTAAAATAGGCTCACCAGTATGGAGCATTAGAAGTCGCAACATGACATAGATACATTTCTCGGTCGGCGACAAACAACCAAGAGTAAGAAGCCATTTGTATGCAAAAAGCCTCGTCCATGGTAATTTAATGGACATACCCCAATTCCCTTTCTTTAACTAAATATAAAATTGCTAAAGCATCTGCTTCGTTATCATCTTTCGGATTGTGCCCTTTTGCACGCACCGCCTTAATCATCTCTTCTTTCGACGCATTCCCCTTGCCTGTCGTCGCTTTCTTAATTGTACTTACTGGTATCCCCTCATACGGTATCTGATGCNTGCCTGTCGTCGCTTTCTTAATTGTACTTACTGGTATCCCCTCATACGGTATCTGATGCTGTTCACACCACGCCGTTAACGTTGCTAACAAACCACCGTAAACATGCGCTGCATCTGTACCTTTATGACGCCTCACCTCTTCAAAATACACCGCGTCAATTTGACCTGCTGTCTGCTTTATTTCATTAAGCCATTGTTTAAAACGCAAGTAACGCATTCCACCGCCTTCAAAACGGCGCGATTGAAAATTCACGGTACCACTGAACATGTCACCACTTGCACCACATATCGCCCACCCCGTTTTGGTACCTAGATCAAAACAAAGAATCGTGTTATTCACCACGCCACTCCATACATAACGTGTTTTATAGAAGTGTTTTTTTCCGAAAATGAAGGAAAGAAGGGTGTAAGAAGTATGCAAATAGATAAAGATGTTATAGCTATAATTATTAGTATCTTTTCCCTAATACTATCGTTGTTTTTAAGATACGTAGATCTCAAAAAAGCAGAAAAGACTCGAAGAGAAGATTTATGCAATGTAGAAAAACAGTTTAACCATCTAGAAGAGCAAAATAAATCATTGCAAAAGCAAGCCACATCATCAGAAAAACATGTCAATTTTTTACTAAAAACAAAAGAAGAACTGGACTTAGGACCACCGCTACAGTTCAATGTACATAGTCCTACTCCAGACAAACATGATCCTAATAAATTTAGTGTCATATTATACATTAAAAATCCTACAGAAAGAATGATTAAAATAAATCACATATGGATAGAGAAAAAATGCCAATTCGAATTTGATAAAATAGTTTATAGCAACGGTACATTTATTAGCGGAAATGGCCAAATAACTATCAACCCCACATCTCCGAAACATATAGACCTAATAAAACTCGAAACAGAACAAACCTTACAAAATGATCTTAATTCCTTTAATAATATAATCGGTGGACAAGAAATTAAATTAGAATTTTTCATTTGTTCCTCAAAATTGAATAAATCAGATACTCCGCTTTTTATTATGGAACATACTTCCTCAAGTAATCCTCAAAAAACAATTAAAGCTTCTTTTTGGACCTATTTCTTATCCCCTCATTCTTCCTAAGTTTATCCTCTAGATCCCATATTATTCTTTTTTGTTTAATTATCTCATCCCTAAGCTCTCCTGCCTGTTTAAAATAGTGATAAACCTCATAAAGCAAATATAGATTGGTAGTTATAGAAAGAACTGTTGCTACTAAACTCATCTTTCTCTCCTCACTTACCCTTCTTCTTACTCTTCTTATTCTTATGAAGCGGTGCTTTTACTGCTTCATCACGCGNATTGCACATCTGCTTCGAGTGTCATTACAACTTCACTTACATTTCTGAACGCCTTTTCATGCTCTTCAGTCTTTTGTTTCAGTTGTTTAATTTTCTCGTCACGTTCTTCAATCTCTTGCTTCAGTTCTTTAATTTCCTTGTCACGTTCTTCAAGATCCGCATCACATTCATCAATTGTCTGCTTGCTTTCCATTAAATACCTAAACTCATTCTCTTTCATTTTTTTCTTAATATCTTGAACCTGCTCTTTAAGTGCCTTAACCTGCGCGCGATAATGCAATGCAATACAAAACATCACTCCGCTTAAGAGCAAAACTGAAACCACTTCTATCCATAAAATTTCATTTAAACTCATTTTGATCTCCTTAATGCTGCAATCTATCGACCGTCTGTTCAACAACGTGGCTCTTGCAAATTTTCGACATTGGGGCGTGTTGCTCTTGCATTAGTCTCTGCAAGCGCTCGGGATAAAAAAAATCTTCGGGGCGCAAATCTATCCCATGATCTCGCGCATAATTTAAAAGCATAATTTGGTATTTAGCTGGTATAATGCCGCCTTTACCCTCTCGCTTTTCAAAAGGATAAGTCCATTTATAAACAGCAGATACATGGCATTGAGAAATCAACGACACGCGTTTTGCACCGCCTAAATACTTTATAATCGTAACTGCTGGAGTAATCATGTAATCCAAAATTTTCTGTCATATATTTACGTATTACGCAAATATAAACAAAATTTTCGTAATACGCAACATTGATTATTTAATAATTTTAAGAGAGAAAAATAAAATGGATTTTCAAAAGTTAATAAAAGTGTGGATTAATGAAAAATTAAATGAAATGGGGCATGGAAGCCGTAAGGCTTTAGGGCAACATTTAGGATTGAGTCCATCATCTATTACACGCTTATTATCGATTGATGACTCTGACTCTAAAGCCTACCGTGATATCACTGCAGAAGAGCTAGTAAATCTACACAGTTTCTTTAAGGAGTATCCTCCGTATCCGGCTTTAAGCAAAATAGATCAAGATTTTTATGATCTATATTCGTCTTGCAATGAAGAAGAACGGAGGGCAACTTTAGCGTTTCTTCATACTTTAATCGAATCAAAAAAGCGATAGTTGCTATTTTTTCTTCATTTGATAATTGTGAAAATTTTCTTTTTGCAATCTTATAGCCTTTCATAAAATCTCCAAATATCTATAAAAAATACACTAATCTAAATAAAATATTCATAAAATAATTTTCGTAATACGGTATTTTTTATATTGACATTACCGTAAAACGAAAATATGTTCACTCCATATCTTAGAAAATAACTTTTGCCAATAGGCTGTATGGAGGCATTTGTGAAAAAACCAGTGTTTATAAATTCTGATGAAATTCTCTTAGTCATCTGCGAAAATGAAGAACAAAATCTCGCTAAATCTGGTCCTTTCTTAGAAGAAAAGGACATAATCAAATTTATCGACCAAACC
>NZ_JBHIOT010000046.1:0-1264 GCF_042195745.1 Bartonella sp. AP7XZML | reverse complement strand
TGGGCTCTTTGGTCTTACAGAAGCCGCTAAAATACTCGAGATGCAACCAAAACAATTCATTCAATTCTTACAGCAAAAAGGGTGGATTTACAGACGTGCAGCAGGTGGAAATTTGCTTCCTTATCAAGACAAAATCCAAAAGCAACTTATGGATTGTCCAACCATCACACTTCAAACCGCGAGTGGAATAGAAAAAGTCATTCCTTGCGCAAAAATCACAGCAAAAGGAATTGGTGCGCTGTCTCAAGAGCTTAAAAGACAAAGCATGCATTAATTAAGGAATGCAATAATGAAAAAGAAATACGAATTTACTGATAAAATCGATATGATTTATTTGCGTCAATTTTCAAACTTTTTAATTGACAATATAATATCAGTATGTCTATTGTCGAATCAGGTGCTTGAAAAACACCTTGAATCGATAGCGGATAGATTGCCGAAACAATCTTTTCTCCGCACATTAAAGGCTTTGACTCATTGTATGTTACACGCATATAATGGCTTTGTCGGGTGTAGTTACGCTATACAATACCCTTTATGGGGAAAGCGTAACGACGGACTATCGACCGTGTTTTTCAGCACCCGGCATCCTTTATTGGATGTCAATGAAAAACCTCTAATCGATAGGAGTTCATTATGAACACTCTTATTAAAATTACAGAACAAATCATTGATCAGGAAACTGTTCAAACCGTTAATGCACGCGAATTGCATACATTTTTAGAAGTAGGTCGCGACTTTACGACATGGATTAAAAACCGCATAAAAACATATAAATTTGTTCACACAAAAGACTATATTCTAACGTTCCCCAAAACGGGGGAGCGTCAAAATGTAAACATGACAGAGTACCACCTCACTCTAGACATGGCAAAAGAGCTTTCCATGGTTGAACGCAATGAGAAAGGACGTCAAGCACGTCGTTACTTTATTGAATGTGAGAAAAAACTAAGAAACCAATCTGTTGATTATGATAATGATACACGCTTTGATTTGCCAAGCTATTGGGAGGGAATGAACGCTGGTGAAAAAGTTTTATATCTTTTAGGTCCTATCCATGTGCGTCTTCTTGATGCCTTCAGAGTAGATGAAGAGAACAGAAAATATAAAGCTCTCATTAAAGAAGCAAAACAGGTTCTAGCAAGATCTGTCGTAAAAGCTGCTTAGTTTAAAATATGATTTCATTTCCTCGTCTTTTCAGACGGGGAGGTGGTTAATATCACACAGTCTCTAGAAACAGGATTGTAACAACCAACCAACTTTT
>NZ_JBHIOT010000045.1:0-2796 GCF_042195745.1 Bartonella sp. AP7XZML | reverse complement strand
GGTCCGGTACTCCACATTCTAAAAGTATTTTATTTCTCCATAATGCTGGAGAAAGTGAGGGAATTGAGTTAACACATCCAGTGATACTTAACAGAGCTATGCAACTCAATAGTTTTAAGATTTTCTTCATTATTCCCCTCTTTCAATGGATTTATTTACAATAAAACAGCTCATAAGCCTGTTGATATTTCCTGTCACCGCTGCTTAAAACAACGGTGAACAATATTGAGATGATTAGTTGAGAAAACAATCCCACCATTCCAAGCAAAGGCAAAGATGGCGGATTGTTAATCATCACAAACAGCAAAACTTAAGGTTGGCATTCATCCGCATTTTTATATTTTTTACAAAAAGGGCTGTTTAAGCGCTTCTTGACACTGCGCTGTGGAACAACAGCGCCTGGACGACAAATGGGCAAGTTTTCGGCTTTATGGTTTACACACCATCCCCCCCTTTCATCTTTATAGCGGAATCCTGATTGAACCATACAAGCATGAATTGTTGCTATTGCATTATTACTGAGCTTGCTGCTTTCTGGATCCTTATCATAAGGGGTTGGCATACCACATTCTAACAAGCCTTTTCCTACCTCAGTAAAATCTGCTCCTGGTTTCTCCCAAGCAGTCAAATATCCTGAAGGAGGTTTATTAAACTGACATCCAGCGATACTTAACAAAGCCATACAACTCAACAGTTTTAAGATTTTCTTCATTTTTCCCCTCTTTCAATGGATTTATTTACGATAAAACAGAGCTCATAAACCTGTTGATATTTCCTGTCACCGCTGCTGAAAACAACAGTGAACAATATTGAAATGGTTAGTTGAGGAAACAATCCCGCCATTCCAAGTGAAGGTAAGGAGGGGGATTGTTGATCATCACTTAAGGCTGACATTCATCCGCGTTTTTATACCTTTTACAAAAAGGGCTGTTCAAGCGCTTCTTGACACTGCGCTGTGGTATGACAGCACCTGGACGACAATTTGGAAGGTTGTCTTCTTTAAAAGTATAACACCAGCCCCCCCCCTCAACTCTATTTTTATAGCGGAAACCTGATTGGACCATGCAAGCATCAATGGAAACCATTGCATTAGGAGTGAGCTTTTGAGTTTCTGAATCCTCATCATAAGGCGTTGGCATTCCACATTCTAATAAAGCTTTTCCTATCTCAGTAAAATCTGCTCCTGGCTTCTCCCACATATACATATACCCTGGAGCAGGTTTATCGATATTGCATCCAATCACGCTTAACAGAACGAGCCCGCTTAATAGTTTTAATATGTATTTCATTTGTTCCTCCTTGAAGGGATGTATATACGATTAGGATCCCCATAATCGCTTTGACATGCCTTACTTGCATGACTATAACAAACATGAGGGCTGGGATAACCAAATAGTACTTTCTTTGCCTCTTTCACTACGTTACTACCAAGGAGTCTCTTGTCAAAAGTAGCGGGATTCTTGCCAAACACAACACCAACAAAATCATCTGCATGGTTTTCCAAGCCGACAGTGGTTTGCTTGCCATCCTTTAAGATATATAACGTATCTGCCATGTCTTGAGTATTATAAGCTGGACCAAAGAAATTAACCATTGTTTCCTTTGCTATACCGAGAACACCATGCTTTACTAAATTATATGATCCATTTCCTGCTGTTATGGTACCACGACTATGGGCATCATCATGCAATCCTATATTGCCATAAAGATACATTATATCCTGGAATTTCTTGGTTGAATTGGTCAATCCAAAAAAAATCTACCTTCCAGAAACTTCTGAAAAATCGCTATCCCTACTTCCACTTCCCAGTCTTCAGCTTCTGGAAAGTATGTAAAATAAAGGGGACCATGATCATTGTCAGCAAACTGGACAGTATAACGCGCAGCATCATCTGGTGAGGTAAAAATACCATTGTAAAACATATGAACCTTGCCATCAGAACCTTTTTGTAAATGTTTTTCTTCTTCAGGCGTTAAATAACGATACAGAGGGACTTGTCTTCCATAACTGTCTTTGATAGGTTTTCCATTTTTATCTGTTGCATAGAGGACATTGCCATTTTCATCATGCTCACCCTCAGGATGTTTTTTGACATAGGCGATTTTATAAATTTTATCAAAGTATCCCAATCCTTCATCCGATAAATCATTGATCATATCTACGCGATTATGCACTGCTCCCTCAAGCGGTGCAACATCTAGCTGTCCTACTGCCTGGTGGGCTGTAGCGGTGTTGCGGTTGAGAGAGCCAATGATTTGTCCAGCATCTTGCCCCATCGCCCTCTGTCCAGTTGTATCAGTAAGGATGATAGTCCCATCACTGATAACAGATTTGGTTTCCCCTTCTGCTCCATCCTTGGCTTTGCCGTGATTTAAAACATTCTTGGTAATGTTTTTTATCGTGTCATTCCCAGAAATGCTTAAACTTTGACTGCTGGCTTGCGCATGGGCACTGTTGCTGATATCACTGGTGCTAATGCTTCCTGTGGTTAGGCTGTTTTTATCTGCCGGCGCGGTGCTGGCAATAATACCTCCGGTCAGCGTTGTTTTATCTTTAACGTTGATCTTAAAGCCGCCATCACCAGCTTTGATGCCTGATTGTTCCACAACACTATGATAATCACTAGAGGATTTATCCTTTTGGAAAGAGGCGCTCATGGAGCCCCCACCACCCGTTTGTCCAGCACCAAACCCAACAGAAACAGAGTTTTGCTTGATTGAGAAAACAATCCCGCCATTCCAAGCAAAGGCAAGGATGGCAGATTGTTGATCATCACCAATAGCAAAACTTAAGGA
>NZ_JBHIOT010000044.1:0-2477 GCF_042195745.1 Bartonella sp. AP7XZML | reverse complement strand
CATCCTTACTGATACAACTGGACAGAGGGCGATGGGGCAAGATGCTGGACAAATCATTGGCTCTCTCAACCGCAACACCGCAGCAGCACACCAAGCTGTAGGACAGCTAGATGTCGCATCGCTTGAGGGGGTAGTACATAATCGCGTAGATATGATCAATGATTTATCGGATGAAGGATTGGGATACCTTGATAAAATTTATAAAATCACAAATGTCAAAGAGCACCCAGTAGGTGAGGTTGCGCATGATGAAAATGGCAATGTCCTCTATTTAACCGATGAAAATGGAGAGTATATAAAAGGCAATGATGGAAAATATATCACTCTGTATCACTTTTTAAAGCCAGAGGAAGAAAAGCATTTACAAAAAGGCCCTAATGGTGCTGTTTATATGTTCTACAATGGCATTTTTAATTCACCAGATGATGCTGCGGGTAATGCTGTCCAATTGGCTGTTAATAAAAATGGTCCCCTTTATTTTACATACTTTCCCCAAGCTGACGATGTGCTGGTAGAATTAGGGGTAGCATTTTATCAAAAGTTTTTTGAAGGGGGCTCTTGGGGGTTGACCAATTCAACCAAAAAGTTCCAAGATTTTATCTATCGTTATGGCAATGACAATGCTATTGTTAGTGGGCATAGCCGGGGTACCTTAACAGTAAGCAATGGAGCAAATGACTTGCAAGAACATGGTATCCACAGTGTAGCCAAGAAAACAGACTTCTATCTTGTTGGAGCGGCTGCTCACATGCAATCGATGGCCAATACAGTAGATTATCTAAGCGATGGCGAAAAAAATTATATCTACACACAAGGTCATATGTTAGACCCCATTAGTACAGTGATTGGTTACAATTGGCCTACGGCTTATAAGGCACCTTTAAATCTAGATTTTTCACTTTTGGAGAAAGGTATAAAAAATCCTTTTTATATGACGATATTTGCAGCAAACAGTTTATTTACTATAGCAACTAATCCAATCAGAGAGATGGGGAGAGCGGTCTTGGGCCTTAACCCGAGCCCCCATAATTGTTATGCTGATGCGAGTCGTGAGTGTCAAATTAATTATGGTTCATTTGGTTTTAACAAACTTTATTCAACGAGAACAGGGAACAAAAAATGAAAATGTTGTTTAATTTATTAAGCCTGCTCATTTTGTTAACGGTTGCTGGATGTGACATTGAAAACATTGATAAACCTCCTCGAGGAGAGACGGCTGTGTGGGAGAAGCTAGGAGCAGATTCTACGGAGGTAGGAAAAGCATTGCTAGAATGTGGTCTGCCGCACCTTAATTATCTTGAGGATGAAGTTCAAAAGTTAAGCAACAATGAGAATGCAACGATTGATGCTTGCATGATCCAAGCAGGATTCCATTATAAAGGGAGAGCTAGCTGGTGTTCTCCTTTTAACGGTAGAGACCTTCCCATTTGTCAGCCTGGTGCTGTCATCCCGAAGAGAAGTGTCGAAAAGCGCTTAAACAGCCCGTTTTGTAAAAGAAGTCCAGTACAACCTGAATGCAAACCTTAAGTTTTGTTTGTGATGACCGACAATCCCCACACTCACGTTTTTACATGCCTGTGCGGGATTGTTTCCTCAAGCAACCATTTCAATATTGTTCAACGTTTTTTTAAGCAGCGGTGACAGAAAATATCAACAAGCTTATGAGCTTTTTTATTGTAAATAAATCCATTGAAAGAGGGAAAAATGAAAAAAATCTTAAAACTATTGAGCTGCATAGCTCTCTTAACTACAGCTGGATGTATTAACCAACCTCCTCCATCAACTTTAGCATTATGGGAAAAACCAGGTGCCGATAAAGCGATGATCCAACAATCTTTGTCAAAATGTGGTTGGAAACCGGTTTATGCTTCTCCTGACGATATGAATACGTATGCGAGTGAATTTGCCTCAGTTTATGAATGCATGAAAAAAGCAGGTTTCCGATATAAATTGCAAGATTCAAAAGGGATCTATTTTACACAACCTCCCAAAAGTGGCTCATTCCTAAGCAATTTAATGATAGCAGGATATCAGCAATTTATGGACAATGACACCTTTGGTGTGACCAACAAAACGAAACAGGAACGGGCTTTACTAACGCATTTTGAGGATGAAAGAAAACGTCAGCAAAAGCAAAAAGCTTTACAAAAGCGATCACCAAAGCGTCCTCCCCATCGTTAAAAAGGTCGTTGGACAAAAAGTATGAATGATGCGGGAGTCAAAATTGTGCCCTTCTTTATTCAAGCGGGTGGCACTTTAAATAAAGCAGCATCCATGGTGTTGGAGCCGATATTATCGCTGGTACAAACCCGATGCAAAGCAATGATGAACAGAGCGGGAATATCACTATGGGAGCAGGTGAAGATATCATCTTTGAAAGTGCGCAAAATACGCAAAGCACAGAAAACCACACGCAAAGCGCTTCAATGAATGTTGGGTATAGTTATGGTACCGGTGGTACAGGGTGGATGGGGAAT
>NZ_JBHIOT010000043.1:0-2037 GCF_042195745.1 Bartonella sp. AP7XZML | reverse complement strand
TCTTTTTCATCACCTATCTTGATTACCTTCGTAGCATCATCCTGCTTAACAAGACTATCTCCTACAACTTTATTAATCTCACTCTGAAGCTCTTTGTGAATATTCGTGAATGAAGCCCCTACACCAGCAAACGCTTTGGCAACATCATCATAACTTTGCTCTTCAACAGCACTGCCATCATCTTTGACGATCTTAACTTTAAAGCTTGGAGCATTCCATTGACCTTCTTTATATTCAGCGCCACCACCTAAATAAGTTGCAACAGTCTTATTCGTATCAAAAAGCTGAGAACCATTGACCGCCTCACTCGATGCTTCCGAAAGCATTCCTGATTTCACACCGGAAAGAGTCCGTGCGGCACCATCAATATTCGAAAGCTTAACTTCTGTACCACTCTTTTCACCCCCTACACTAATAGCATGTGTCTTTTCATCTTGTTTAACAAGACTATCTCCCACAACTTGGTTAATCTCATTCTTAAGCTCTTTGTGAATATTCGTGAATGAATTCCCTACACCAGCAAATGCTTTAGCAACATCATCATAACTTTGTTCTTCAACAGCACTGCCATCTTCTTTGACGATCTTAACTTTAAAGCTTGGAGCACTCCATTTTCCTTCTTCATATTCAGCGCCACCGCCTAAATAAGTTGCAACAGTCTTATTCGTATCAAAAAGCTGAGAACCATTGACTGCTTCACTGGAGCTTGCAGAAACCTCTCCATCTAAAAGAAACTTCAATTTGCTATTGTTTCTGTCCTTACCTTCCCCATGCTTGGCTACAAAGGCTTTTTCACTTTCATTCCACAACAGCGCATCGCCTTGAACTTCCTGCGTAATATTCGTGACTTTGTCATTAAAGTCTTTAACCACATTCGTGAAAGAATTACCAACACCTGAAAGAGCTTCTGAAACACTATCATACTCAGCTTCTTCTGATGTGCCATCTTCTTTAAGGTGTGTAACTTTAAATCTAGGCAACAACCATTGATCTTTCTCATACTTAGCATCACCGTTTAAGTACGATGCAAGATCTTTTCCTAAGGAATAAAGTTGGGAGCCATTTACTGCATCTGTAGATTCTTTCGTAATATCTCCTGCCGCAAGGAACTTAATCTTGCTATTTGTCTTTGCACCGTCTTTTCCTCCATGCAAGGCTACAAAGGATTTTTCACCCTCGCTCCATGATAAAGAATCTTGTGCAACTCCTTCCGAGACTTCCTTAATACGCTGATTCACATTTTTGATATTTGCATCAAGTCCTTCAAATGCTAAACCAACATTGGTAAAGGCTTTTTGTGTTACCTCACCATCTTCAGAAACGCGAGATAAGTTATAAGTAGGGTTGGTAAAGCTACCGTCTTTAAATGCCGCATCGCCACCAAGGAATTTAGCTACATTCTGAGAAATCGTGTTGATCTGACTACCATTAATCGCATCATGTGAATTTTCAGCAATGGTACCATCCGCTACATTATGAAGTGCAACTGGTCCTGCATCCTTACCTTTACCTAAAGTCACACTCGTGTAATCAATGCCACCATTCTCACCCTCTTTTTTATCGTAATGAACAACAGCCGATTCATCAGACTGAAGGCTAGTAGAAAGATCTTTCAGACTTGCATCAAGCTGACCTTTGTTAACAGCTTCATTATTCTTCGTTGCTGCCTTAACACCTGAAAGTGTCCGCTCTTTGCCCTTGTCATCCAGAAGACTTATTTCTGTGCCTTCTACTTCTTTACCAATAGTGATAATTTTCGTCTTCTCATCCTGCTTGACAAGGCTATCACTGACAACATTGGTAACATCATTATGAACATTCGTGACTGAACTACTAATATCAGAAAGTGCTTCCGCTACACTCTTATAGCTTTCCTCACTTTCTTTACCTTCTGCATCAACTTTCTTGATTACAAAATTTGGAGCTTTCCATTGTCCATCTTTATCATAACCAGCTCCTCCACCAAAATACGTCGCAAATGTCTGATTCATTGAATAAAGTTGATTACCAGCGACAGCATCTGTTGATTTAGCGCTA
>NZ_JBHIOT010000042.1:0-2210 GCF_042195745.1 Bartonella sp. AP7XZML | reverse complement strand
CGCATTATGTGAAACACCCATCTTCTTCGCAAACGCACGAACCGATAGACCCTTACGCGTTTTCTTATTCATAGTTGCTCCTTGCCTTTTTCTCTGCCATAAGAAGTAAGAGTTTACGGTGTTACGAATGATTGACAATCGGGTATAATCGGGTATATATTCCGGTATGAAAACAGATACACTTCAAGTTACACAAGAATTGTTGGCTCTCATTACTGAGATTGATGAGTTCAAAGGGGCATGGCGCGCCCTTGGTACTCTTGCACCTGAGCGATTGAACGCTCTTCGTCATATTGCTACTGTTGAAAGTATTGGATCTTCCACACGCATTGAAGGGAGTAAGTTAACAGACCGCGAAATCGAACAGCTTTTGGTAAACTTAGAAATTAAACGTTTCAAGAGTCGTGATGAACAAGAAGTTATCGGTTATGCCAAGGTTATGGAAACAATCTTTCAATCTTGGAGTGATATTTCTATTACTGAAAATCATATTAAACAACTTCATCGTGATCTTTTGTGTAATAGTGATAAAGATCAACGACATCGAGGTGAATATAAGACTTTACGCAATGATGTAGCAGCATTTAATTCTCAAGGGAAAATGGTTGGCATTGTTTTTGAAACAGCTACACCATTTGATACACCATACCGAATGCAAGAGCTTATTACTTGGTTCAATAAAACCAATGAATTAAAGGATCTTCATCCTTTACTTACGATTGGTATTTTTAATGTAACATTTTTAGCTATTCATCCTTTTCAAGATGGAAATGGACGTTTAAGCCGTATCTTAACCACCCTTCTTTTGTTACAAAAAGGTTATGTTTATGTACCATATTCATCGCTTGAAAGCATTATTGAGAATAATAAAGAAAGCTATTACTTAGCTTTAAATCAAACTCAAAAAACAATTTATACTAAAACACCCAATTGGGAGCCTTGGATACTCTTTTTTTTACGTGCTCTACAAAAACAAAAACGCCAATTAGAAATAAAAATAGAGAGTGAAAAAAATGCTCTTTTTTCCTTATCTGAATTGGCTCTTAATATTCTTGATTATGTGCGTAATCACGGACGTGTTACAACCCGCGATATGGTGCGTGAGGTTGGTGCAAGCCCTAATACACTTAAAGTAACTTTTACATCATTAGTTGAAAAAGGTCTTTTGATACGTCATGGTGGTGGACGATCAACTTGGTATAGCGCACCTTAATTTTATTGCCTTCTTAACCACCTCCCCATTTTTGAGAACGGGGAGGGGAGATGTGTCCTAAGCTAAGCAGCTTTCACGACAGATCTTTCTAAGACTTGTTTTGCTTCTTTGATTAAAGCTTTATAATGTTTGCTTTCTTCTACCAACGTAAAGGCTTTAACAAGATGCATATGGAGAGGTCCATAAATGTAAACAGCCTTTTTAGTTGGAGACATTTGATCCCAATCTTTTGGGAAAGCAAAACGTATATCATCACAATAATCAACAGCTTGGTTTCTCAGTTTCTTCTCGCACTCAATAAAATAACGGCGTGCTTGACGTCCTTTCTCGTTACGTTCAACCATGGAAAGCTCTTTTGCCATGTCTAGGGTGAGATGATATTCTTTACTTATAACATTTTTACGTTTCCCAATTTTGGGAAGCGTTAAAATATAGTCCTTTCCCTCTTCAAATGCATACTGATTAATGCGGTTCGTAATCCAAGTAGCAAAACGTTTTCCTATTGCCAAAAATGTATGTAATTCACGTGCATTCACTGTCTGAACGATATCACCATCAATCGTAGTTTGATGTAAGTCAATTAAATATTGTGCCATGATTTGGCTCCTATGTGCTTAAAGGTTTTCTATTGACATTCTAAAAGATGCCGGGTGCTAGAAAACACGGCACATAGCCCGTCGTTATGCTTTCCCCACAAGGGTATTGTATAGCATAACTACACCCGACAAAGTTATTATATGCGCCTAACATACAATGAGTCAAAGTCTTTAATGTGCGGAAGACTGATTATTTCGGCAACCAATCCGCTATGTGTTTAAGGTGTTTTCTAGGCACCTGATTCGAAGATACCTATTACCGTAGAATTGTCAAGTAATAAAAATTACTTTTTGCTAAGAAAACGTTTCACATACTGTACAGTGTACATATTGAAATTGTTATTTATCAATGAGTTAAGTGTACAATGTACAGTCAATTTGAAAATTCTGTCGCTAGCGAT
>NZ_JBHIOT010000041.1:0-2611 GCF_042195745.1 Bartonella sp. AP7XZML | reverse complement strand
TATAATGGTTCACCGACGTCTCGTTATAATAATGTTGTATGGAGTGCTTTTCCTGGGCTTCAAGGTCATGTTCTGAACATGAAAAGTATTATACAAAAAAACACAATAAAGTCAATAGTTTGTTTGTAATTATTTTATATGAATCCACTTAAGAATCCATCTTTTTATGCATGATTCATTTGACCATTTTTTATATAAGATTGCCATGTATGAATAGACCATAAAAAGCAAATCATGATGTAAATATTATACCGCATGGGTGCATTCAAATGAAATGAAAAGCAGATATTATTCATAACAGTTTATAAATTTTATGATACGTTTTTATCACAGCACAAATCACATTGTTTAAAAATTTAGTCGTTTGGAATTATCGATAACATACGTTTAAAGATCCCATCTTGTTTTAAAGATTGGATTGTTAATCACATGATAAAAACATAAAATTACAGTTTTCAAAATTGAGAAGCGTAAAATCTAAAAATGCTATAGCAATATCTTATTACCTATAAGGGGGTAATCGTTTGAAACTGTTATAAGATAAATTGTACCAAAAGATACGCATTTATAGAAAATAGAGATCATATAATTTTTCCCAAAATTGGGAAAAACCTTTAAAATGGCATTAAAGAAATTAACTGTTTGAAACTGTCATAAGCTTATAGGTTTAATTTATAAAGATTGCATAAAAGGATTAAGGATAAGATCGCTTTTAAAACGCTTACTAAAAATTTAGAAAACGATAGGCAGGCATTATACAGACCCTATCATCACAACAGTATGAAATTCAAAACGTTATATCTTATGAAATCAAAAGCCTTTTAATGAATATAGTGCATAGCTAGTTTTGAAGAACGGAACTGTTCGCTTCCATAAAAAAATGGAGGCGGCTAATACCATAGCAGTAAAAGACTATTTTACCTTAAACATGATACTAAAAAACATTTTAAAAGTTATAGTTTAAAAATACGAAACCAAATGAGGTCTCCTCAAATTTGAGGGCATCTCTTTAGACAAGATAAGCAAACAAACTTCAAAATCGTTATAACATCACAAGGCATGGAATTTTTCTAAATTTTTAGACAAAACGCCATTGTTTAAAGAATGCTCTATTCTAAAGATAACGAGCTCGAATTTGAGCTGGTTGTTTTTGCCAACTCAAAATTGAGCCAGCTTATTTGTAAAAAGTTACATTTAATGAAAAGTAAAAATACGCTTATGAGAGTCTCTCTAAGTGAACGTTTGAAACGGATGTTTATAACAGTTTTTAAAGCCTTGCGTTTGATAAAAGCGGTTGTTTATTGTCTTATGAGAGTTTGTTTTAAAAACCAACGTTTGCAACTGTAAAAAACGGGTTTTGTTAAATCTATCAAGCGTTTTGATTTGTTTGATAGGTTTGATTTTAGACAATGTGTTATTTGAATTCACTTAACTCAATTTTAAAGTCAGTATATTGAAACGTTTTAAAAGAAGCATTTTGATCATGGGCTTTGTTTTAAATAAATCTCTTTAAGATAAAGACATTATGATTGATATATTTAATGGCGACAAAAAGCATTTATAGGCTCTCCCATTCAAAAGAGTGATTAAAGATCATACGCATCATTTACATTCCTTTTGATAAGTTTTCATATGTTTAATAAAGCGTTTGCAATATGATACCTTTTGTATATATGCATTCATTATTGATTTCGTTTATATGAAATATTTGCACATACCTCCATTGAAAGCCGCGTCATATCACTTGACACGGCTTTCTTTTATGAATGCTCTCTTTTATGATATGTATATTAAGCAATTATCTTATGATACGTTTATAGCCATCAAGAAGGCACCCCCATGTCT
Source organism: Bartonella sp. AP7XZML (assembly GCF_042195745.1). Lineage (NCBI taxonomy): Bacteria > Pseudomonadati > Pseudomonadota > Alphaproteobacteria > Hyphomicrobiales > Bartonellaceae > Bartonella > Bartonella sp. AP7XZML. Next base: position 766 of record NZ_JBHIOT010000041.1, on the reverse strand, counting down.
CTTTTTATTCTGTTTCATCAACAATCTTGACAAGGTTATCGCTTTCATAAACCTCATAATTTATAGGAACTTCCCTTACTTTGCTTTTCTTGGTTAATTTCGCATTGCCATAAGCGCGACCCCAGACCTTAGTATAGAATAAAACCTTGGCATTGCCAAAAACAGAGCNTGCATAACTAAAAACCGTAGCATCATAAGAAACATGAGCATAATCATAAATATGAGCATCAGCAAGAACGCGGGCAGCACCACTCACATGAGCATACCCATAAACATTGCCATAAACATGAGCATTGCCATAGACACAAGCATGGTCATAAATTTTTGCGTATTGAGAGATGAAAGCCTTGCCATAGATTTCACAATTCCCATAGATTTGACCACAAACTTGAGAAAAATGCCGTATTTTTGCATTTTCAGAAACGACGGCATAGCCATACACACAAGCTTTATCATAAACCCAGCAATTGCCATCATGGGATAGATTAGCTTCCTTTTCAATAAAGCCCCCTAAATCCCCAGCCTTAACATCATCAAAATCTTTTAAAGCTTTAATGCGATAAAGATTTATAATATTTCGAGTAAGTGCATGTTTGATTTTTTTGATTTCACTGGTTAATTCGTATTTTTGAGACATAGAGATACCCTCACATAATAGATATGTGTTAAACGGTTAGGAAAATTTGATTGGAAAGCAGGCGCCCCCGCCGCGCCCCGCGCTGTTATTTAAGCAGCGTCTCTTATGATTTGATCACAAATTTTAATA
>NZ_JBHIOT010000040.1:0-17856 GCF_042195745.1 Bartonella sp. AP7XZML | reverse complement strand
CCCCTTAAAAACTCTTTGAAAAAAAATAAATTGGTACAAAACCTAGTGGCAAAATATACAAAACCCGCTGGCAAGCTACACCGAACCTTTAAAAAAGTCATATAAAATCAAAAAGTTATAGCACCATAAAAGTGCTGTGGCGGAGGGGGTGGGATTCGAACCCACGGTACAGTCTCCTGCACGCCGGTTTTCAAGACCGGTGCCTTAAACCGCTCGGCCACCCCTCCAAACTAGATATGCTTTTTGACAAATTTCTTGTAAAAGGTCAATCATTTTAATACGCATTTTAAAGCGTTCTTTGTAAAACTATTTAAGTTTCAATTAAAATAATTCTTCATAAGTTAATTCTTTGAGTGTGTTATCTAAGAGTTTCATTTTTAAACATGATAGTTTTTTCTGAAAAATGAAAGGTAATTATGATATTTATCATTTTTTTCCTGTTTAAAAATTTTTTACAAAGCAATATTTTTTAAGTTCTAATGGTCGTTTTCGTAATAATAAGAAATGTTCAGTTGAAAATGTTTGATAAATTATATTAAATTTCGGTCGTGTATTTTTAAATTATTTTACCTTTCCAGATATTTATTCTATTTAGATCGGTCATATCTGCGAAAAGAAAATGTTATTGCTTTGACAGTTTATGAGAGATAAATTTGTAAGAATGACATATATATTCAAGCAAAATTTTTATTGAGTTTAAATAAGTACAATTCAATAAGAAAGCTCTTTAAAAGATTTTTATTTTTTAAATAAAAATATTCAGATATTTAATGCGTCTAAAGGGTATCTTGGAGGAAAGGGCTGATTTACACTATTTGAATAAAACGTTGTATAAGATTTGCATCGACAGTTTAAAACCTTTTCCAGATATGACTGAAAATTAGGTATATTTATAATGCTTTTTTCTTTAGGATAAGCAAAAAGGTAATTTGAATGGAAGAAAAGATTATTGAACGCTTAGATCAATAAATAGTTTGTTAAGGTCTTGCATAGTTTTTCAAGAATAGAACTTAAAAACGCTAAATTATGCAGAGGCAAAGAGCATAAACTTTAACAGACAAGGTTTTAAAAGCCGTTTCATTCATAAGTATGTGTAAAATAAAATATTTATGTCTAATATGAGAGAATAGGTTGTTCCTGATTCTATAGAGTTTTATTTGCCTCTATTCCTCATCTTTTTGAAGCTTTTTTATGGCTTCAAGAGCAAGTTTTTACGGTCTGCGCTCTTTGTATAAAGAGATGCCATAGTGTCGTCTGTCCAGCCAAAAATTGCTTTGAGTTGCGAGACTGTTGCACCGAAATTAGCAGCGCGTGTTGCTGCTAATTTTCTTAAACCATGCGCGCGCTGATTTTTTAATGCCTACTGTATTACAAGCCTATCTAAATGTATCGCCAAAGCTTTCTTTGGAGAGTTTTTGATTAACTTGACCACAAATGAATGTTTCTTCTCCAATAGGACCAATTTAAAGGGTTTTGGCTAGTTCAGACAAAATTGGCAGAAAAACATCTGTTTGGAATTTACTTTTTTCTGTTTTGACTGGAAATCCGTCTTCGTTTTTGAGAGGAGGTCTTTTGATTCCTAAAGCTGGATTATTTTTCAAAAGACCCTGTTCAATGGCCCATTTAAAAAGTCCGTTTAGACCTTTCAGAAAGTCTCTAGCCATTCCAAGTGTTTATTTACGATGTTCAACACCGGCTATAATATGTTTCTTTTCGATTGCTTGGTATGAAATGCGACCTACTAGAATCACACACCTTCATCAGGATGAGTTCTTTTTGTGACTTTAGAGAAGCTATGCCAATTGATACTGTTAAAATACTGTTTAAGTAGCCATGCAAATAACCTTTCAACAAGTTTACCGGTTTTGGATTTTGGAAGTATAAGCCCTTGTAATTCAGCAAGCGCACTTTGGTAGTTGTCAACAAACTCTTGCGTTCCATAGGTTCCACGTACTCTAATGCGTTGACCACGACCAATACGCACATACCATATAATTTTACCATGGCGTGTGATTTCTTTGACAAGATGAGGGGGGCGTGGTTTTGGCATAGCAACTTCACATCTTAGAGAGTGAAGATTCATAATCTTCATTCGTTGACAAATCTAATAACTTTTTTGGAAGACTAGCTTGGTTTGGTATTGGGATGTCTGCTTTAAGATAAATAAGCAGTTCACCTGTAGGCTTTATTTCTATTAATTCACACCCTTGTTTTTTAGCTTCTCGTACAGCACGAGCAATAGCTGGTTGCGTAATAGTAGGTGGACGGTGTCCCATGTTTGTTCGCATTGATTTTAGATGTAATTCACATGTGGCGTGAATCACGCTGGTGTTAAAAGGTTAGTTTTTTGGTGTTAGAAAGGAATGTTGTCTTTTGTTGAAGGGACGCCGTTCTGGGCGGTCATAGTTTTGTTACAAGCTTCTGAATTATCATAAATTTTTGCGTTTCCAAAAATCTGTGCATTATAAGCAACTTGTGCGTTATCAAAAATCTTAGCGCTATCGTAAATATTGGTAAAGGAATACGCCTTGGCATCATTATAAATCCAACAATCGTTTTCATGACTTAAACTGTCTTCATCCTCTATAAAGCTGTCAAGATTACCTGCCTTTTCATCTCTAAAGTCTCTCAATTCATGGATACGGTAAAGCGTAATGTATCCATCAAACTCTATTGTTTCATCAGTCAATTCGTATTTTTTCCCCATGATTTATTTCCTTGATTTGGCACAATCCACCCGTAGCGTGAATCATGCATTACTTAAAAGTTGTTAGGAATGAGTAGGGGTGTGCTAGGTGACATATGGACACTCCCATTTTTTAAAAATATGCAAATTTATTTTTTAGATGTGCTTAATTTCATAATTCCAATCAGGCAATTGAGTGAGAGCTAATGCGAGTTGTCCTCTATGACACATGCATACATTGGCTTCAAAACAGGTGATTGCAACGCGCTTTTTGTTTAAAAAATTTGATATAATTTGTTTATTGCACAAAAATTCTTTATTTTTTTGTGAGTGTGTCATTTTTGCTACAGATATTTCAGAAAAGATGCTCTATATGAATTTCATTTTGGATATTTGGAGAGATTTTATGAATACAAAACGTTTAATAACAGCGTCTATTTTTTCTTTAATTTCAGCGTCTACAGCACTAGCTGCTGATGTTATGATTCCTCATCAGCCAGCATCATCGACTGCTTCTACCATTGTTGCACCTACTTTTTCATGGACAGGTCTTTATTTAGGTGTCCAAGCTGGTGGTTTTTCGAGCAAAGCTGATATGGCTCTTGTTGGTCAAGAAAAGAGTTTACCACTGGATAAAGAATTCTCTCCTAAACTTTCAGGTTTTGCAGGTGGTTTTTATGCAGGTTCTAATATTGATCTCGGTGACAACTTTATTTTTGGTATCGATACGGATTTAATGATATCTGGAAAAAAGCACACAAAGACCATTACCATAGGTGCAGCTGATAACACTACAGTAGAAAATGCAGTCGTAAGATCTCGCAGATCCGCAGAAGGTGTAACCACAACAGGAACACCAGTGTCACCAGTAGCAGGAACCTTAACGTCAAATACACCAATACAATCAACTGTCCAAGCGCAATCTACGCGGGAAAATTTAAATCAACAACTAAATCCAGGCGTAAGCCAATCAGGGAAAACAGCAACAACTGGCAATCCTAATGCTACAACAGTAAAAGAAACAGTGAAAGTGGAAGGAAAAACATTAGGAGTTTCAAACCCAACATCAGCATCGTTAGCTGGACAACGAGGGTCCTCTAAGCCAGTGACAAAACCACAAACAGGCGCAGAAACAGCAACAGTTTCTACATCTAAACAACCCTCCTCCAGCACAGAGACAAGAACACTGGTCCAGTCAGAGCTTTCGTTAGGAAGATCAGATACAGGAAACCAATCATCAAGAGTTGAGACAAAAAGAGCAGATGCGTCTGCAAAATCTGCAGAAACAACATCTATATTAGCGGGATCTTCACAAGTACAATCCATCTCAGCCACACCAGCAGTACAGTCAGCGGTGGCGGTACCTGCAAAATCAGTTGTAACAAAACTAACATTCTCTACCCCATCAACAGTATCAGGCGCAAGTCAGCCAGCAGTAAAAGCACCTACACCGGTACAATCTGTATCACAACCATCAGCAGTAGAAAGAACAGTACCGAGTTCATCACTTGTACTCGCGAGATCAGGATCATCCAATGGTTCAGAAACAAAAGTTTCTAATGGAACAAGCGGAGCCCAACAGGCAGGTCATCATAGTTCTTCCCATGGTAGTGGAAATGCTAATGCACATGGTGCACCTTATGCAGGTGGGCATAGCTCTGGTGCTCATCCGAATGGTACTAATCCACATGCTTCTCGTTCTCATGGTGGACAGAATATGTCTGGACACGGTGCACAAAGTACACAAGCGGTGGATAAGAACGCTTCCAGTGTATATGGTATAGAACAAATAAAAAAGATGGCTTCTGAACTTGGTCTTGATCAAGAGGATGCAGTTGAAACTTTAAGTCATACTTTCAAGCAAAATTGGGGTGGTGCTACACGGGTACGTATTGGTTTTGCTGCTGATCGCTTTATGCCTTATCTTGCTGGTGGTATTGCTTATGGACAATTCCAAGACACTGTATCAATATCCGTTAAGGATGAGGATGGAAGAGTCGTTTCTTCTAAGAACTTAGCTGATGAAACAAAAACTATGATTGGTTACACACTTGGTGGTGGCGTTGATTTCTCGCTTCTAGATAATGTGATTGTACGTGCAGAATATCGTTACTCTGATTTTGGTAAAAAGAAATTTGCAAAGGAAAAACTTCAAGTTAACTACAAAACCAATGATTTTCGTGTTGGTGTAGCTTATAAATTCTAATTTTTTAAAGAGTAAATTTCTAAGAGGCTCCACTGTCAGTGGAGCCTCTATTTTTTTAAAGATCACTTTTTGGTTTCTTTTCTTGTGAATTTTATGATAAAGCCCATAGATTGTGATGATATATTTTCCTGATCGCTGCTTAATACGAATGATAAGCTCGGCTTTCCCTATAGATAAAAACCAGAGTTGCAGGGTTCAGGGAAGTTATGCAAAAATGAAATCGTAAAAGTGGACAGGGATATTTCACAATGGCTGTGAAAAATGAAACAATAGATTATTCAAAAACTCTTTATCTCCCACAGACAAATTTTCCTATGCGTGCAGGGCTTCCGCAAAAAGAGCTTGAATTGATGGCGCGTTGGGAAAATATGGGGCTTTATGCGCAATTGCGTCAACAAGCAAAAGATCGTCCATTTTATATTCTTCATGATGGTCCGCCTTATGCAAATGGTCATATTCATATCGGGCATGCTTTAAATAAAGTTCTAAAGGATGTGGTTGTTCGTTCATTCCAAATGCGCGGTTTTAATGCAAATTATGTACCTGGTTGGGATTGCCATGGGCTTCCAATTGAATGGAAAATTGAAGAAAAATATCGAGCACAAGGAAAAAATAAGGATGAGGTACCTCTTAACGAGTTTCGTCAAGAATGCCGTGAATTTGCACAGCATTGGGTAACCATTCAAAGTGAAGAATTTAAACGCCTTGGTGTCGTGGGAGATTTTAACACGCCTTATACTACAATGGCTTTTCATGCAGAAGCACGCATTGCCAGTGAATTGATAAAATTTGCTATGTCAGATCAGATTTATCGTGGTTCCAAGCCGGTGATGTGGTCTGTTGTGGAGCGTACGGCTTTGGCAGAGGCTGAGATTGAATATCATGATCATGAATCAGAGGTGCTTTGGGTTAAGTTTCCTGTTTTTGAAGCAAATTCTGATGATTTATATGGTGCTCATGTCGTCATTTGGACAACAACACCGTGGACGATTCCAAGCAATCGTGCAGTGAGTTATTCTTCGCAAATTTCTTATAGTATTTACGAAGTTGAAAGTGCTGAAAATGATTTTGGTCCTCAAGTGGGAGAAAAGCTTCTCTTTGCAGACGCTTTAGCGATGAGTTGTGGAGAAAAAGCCAAACTTGTTTTGAAGCATTTGCGTGTTATTTCTTCTGAAGAGTTGAAAGCTCTTGTTCTTTCTCATCCACTCAAAGGTTTAGCTGGAGGGTATAATTATAAAATTCCATTGCTTGATGGTTCGCACGTAACAGAGAGTGCTGGTACAGGTTTTGTCCATACAGCACCAAGCCATGGGCGTGAGGACTTTGAAATTTGGAATGATTATAAGTCCTTACTGGAGCAAGCGGGGATTGATTCATCTATACCGTTTCCTGTTGATGATGCAGGGTTCTATACGAAAGATGTTCTAGGTTTAGGACCAGATCGTGAAGGAGGACCTGCTCGTGTTATTGATGATAATGGAAAAATGGGTGATGCCAATAAAGAGGTCATTAATGCTTTAATTAAAGCAGATCGATTGTTTGCACGGGGGCGTTTAAAGCATTCCTATCCCCATAGTTGGCGTTCAAAAAAACCCGTTATTTTTCGCAATACACCGCAATGGTTTATTTCAATGGATAAAGATTTTGGGGATGGTTCAACTTTACGTAGTCGGGCTTTGGAAGCTGTTTCAAAAACGCGTTTTGTGCCATCTTCTGGACAAAACCGCCTAGCTTCTATGATAGAAGATCGTCCTGATTGGGTTCTTTCTCGTCAGCGTTCTTGGGGTGTTCCTATTTGTATTTTTGCAAATGAGGATGGTGTTATTCTAAAAGATAAAGGTGTGAACGAGCGTATTTTACGGGCTTTTGAAGCAGAAGGGGCAGATGCATGGTTTGCTGAAGGAGCACGTGAACGTTTTTTAGGTGAGCGTGCACATGAGCCTTGGGTACAGGTTTATGATATTTTGGATGTTTGGTTTGATTCTGGAGCAAGCCATAGCTTTGTGTTAGAAGATCGGGCTGATTTGAAATGGCCTGCTGATGTTTATTTTGAAGGTTCAGATCAACATCGCGGATGGTTCCAATCTTCTCTTTTGGAAAGCTGTGGTACGCGTGCTTGTTCTCCCTATAAGTCCGTGATCACACACGGTTTTACTTTGGATGAGAATGGTAAGAAAATGTCTAAATCTTTAGGCAATACGGTTGTTCCGCAAGAGATCATTAAAACATCTGGAGCTGATATTTTTCGTCTCTGGGTTATGACAACCGATTATTGGGAAGATCAGCGTTTAGGCAAAAAAATACTTCAAACAAATGTGGATTCATATCGTAAACTACGCAATGCAATTCGTTGGATGCTAGGAACTTTAGCACATGATGATGGAGAAGAAATATCTTATGGTGCACTGCCGGATCTTGAAAAATTTATATTGCATAGGCTTTTTGAACTTGATCAGTTGATTCATCGCGCTTACGATGAATTTGATTTTAAAAAGATTATGCGTGCATTATTGGATTTTTCAATCATTGAGTTATCGGCATTTTATTTTGATATCCGCAAGGATTCTCTTTATTGTGATGCGCCTTCATCAAAAAAACGCAAGGCCTCCTTGCAGGTTGTCCGTGAGATTTTTGAGCGTATGGTAACATGGCTTGCTCCAATGTTGCCTTTTACTATGGAAGAAGCTTGGTTAGAGCGTTATCCAGAAAGCCAATCAGTGCATTTGGAACAATTTCGCTCTGTACCAGGAGAATGGCAAAACCAATCTTTGGCTGAGCGTTGGAAAAAAATTCGGCAGGTCCGTAAAGTTGTGACAGGTGCTTTAGAACTCGAACGCGCTGATAAGCGTATTGGATCTTCTTTGGAAGCTGCGCCTGTTGTTTTTATTTCCAATCTGGTTTTACGAGAGGCATTAGAAAATGTGGATATGGCGGAGATCTGTATTACCAGTGCACTCACAATTACGCAGGACACAATACCTTCTGATGCTTTTACTTTGAATGATGTTGAAGGTGTTGGTGTATATCCAGAGAAGGCATTAGGAAAAAAATGTGCTCGATCATGGCGTTATACACAAGATGTTGGAAGTGATCCAGCTTATCCGGATGTATCTGCTCGTGATGCAGCTGCTTTGCGGGAATTGCAGATTCTTGGCAAGATTTAAAGTTTTAGATCAAAGGAAAGAAATGCAAGTAAATTTCTCATATTGATGAATATAGTTTTTTGTGGTACGAAAAAAATTCCGTTGTTTTATCTGCAGGGGGGGAAATTTGTGTATGGACCGTTCTCTCATAAATAACGGGAATATTAATCAGCCATACACCTAGGAAATGGAATAGGCAGTGAGAAAACGTGAAATAAAAATATTTCCAATAGGAATTTTAGGGATGTGCTTTGTTTTAACGGGATGCAATTTATCCGCTCCTACCTATGGTACCAATAAACCAGTTTCAATACAGTTTTTTGAAGATGTTGCTAATATCACTTCATTAACACCAACAAATAACAGCAGCCAGATTGTTATGAAACCTCATCCAAAACTTGTAATACCAAGCCCTAGTTCACGCAGATTTTTGCCGGTACCACAACAAGATAGATCTGTCAATGAAATGGCAGCATCGAAGAAGCATCAAGGAAATACTCCTTTTCCTCACAAAGGATCGTCAGTTAATGGCGTTGGTTCAGAAAATCCTTCACAGTTGAATGCGAAGCAACGACAGGAATATTTACGTCGTCAGAGAGCACAAGTTGGAAGTTCAAAATACCGTCGCTATCTCACTGAACCACCTTTAAGTTATCGCCAACCGGCAAAAACCGCACCTATTGGTCGATAGGGAAAAGACAAAACATTTAAAGTAAAGTATTTTTCCAATTACTTATGATACCAAGCTCTCATTCGCGCGCAGTTATAATGCTGCTGTAGGAGGGGGGTATTCTCATGAAATAGCAATATGACAACAGCATCGAGAGATTCCTTATGCGTTTCCTTAACACGAAACATTTCTCAAGCTCATTTTACAACATTGCTCATGTGGATAGTATAACGTAAAATCTATTGTGCTCCAATACTTTATGCTTAGGAAGGAGAAAGTGGATACCATCATTTTATTTTACAGACTCCAATGTTGCGATAATTCTTGCATTTGAGAGCTTTCATAAGAGACATTTTTAGTCTTTTCTAAAACGTTCTTTATCCAGACGATAATTCCGCTTATGATGTGCAAGAAAGTGATTTTTACTGTTTCAATGTAATTTGAAATGAGAGTATATCTACGATATTTTGGACTTTATATTTTATATACAAAATAATGAATTATTCTTTTGAATGAATGTATCATCTAATAGAAACAATATGCAGAATTAAAAGAGAGAAAAAATGCTTCGAAATAGCTTTTGCTATATATATATACATGTCAGAAGAATTAACAGTCTTTTTTGAGAAGTAGGATAGTTTTAAAGAGTGAAAGTTATGGAAGAAGATTTATTTTTAGTATCGCTTTTGTACAAAAAAGTCTTTAAGTAATTGAGCTGCTTCTTTTTCTTTGAAACCAGAATAAATCTCAGGTTTGTGATGGCAGGTTGGTTGCTGATAAAAACGTGGGCCATTTTCTATAGCACCTCCTTTGGGATCATTTGTTGCATAATAGAGACGTCGTATGCGTGCAAATGAAATGGCAGCGGCACACATAGCACAAGGTTCAAGTGTTACATAAAGATCGCAATCAGGAAGCCTTTCGTTTTGCAATGTTTCGCAAGCCATACGGATTGCGCGTATTTCTGCGTGTCCTGTAGGGTCATATGCAGATTTTATAAAGTTACCAGCGCGTGCAATGATAGCTTTTCCACGTGTAATGACAGCACCTACGGGAACTTCATCTTTTTTTGCAGCCTCTTGCGCTTCTAAAAGGGCTATTTCCATGGGCGTCAAAGTCATAATATTCTTTCTACTGAAGGTATAGAAAATCTAAAGGTTATCTCGATAAGGAATGCTATGGAATGAATAATTTATTACGCTTTTATAATGAAAAGAATACCTCTATTTTTTTAAGAGTTTAAAACAAACTTGCAAGTCGACAGATACATTATTGTCGTTAAAGGATAGAAAATGATAAATGATTATGCTACTTCCTTTTTCAGGATAAGCGGTATGGTGCATGTGAATAATTTTCTGAACATACTTGCAAAGATTGGTTTGAAACGCAAATGAATGAAAATAATGAGAGTGAACGAATTGCTAAAAGGTTAGCGCGTGCTGGTATTGCTTCGCGTCGAGATGCAGAAATGATGATTGTTGCAGGTCGTATTTCTGTGAATGGTAAAGTCGTGACAACGCCTGCTTTTAATGTTAGCCGCTCTGATGTTATTAAAGTTGATGGCAAACCTTTACCTCCTATAGAACGAACGCGTTTATGGCTTTACCATAAGCCAGCAGGTCTTGTCACCACGAACCGTGATCCTGAAGGCAGACCCACAGTATTTAGTAATTTACCAAAAGGAATGCCGCGTGTTCTTTCTGTTGGAAGGCTTGACATTAACACGGAAGGGCTTTTGCTTTTAACCAATGATGGTGGCTTAGCGCGTGTATTAGAGCTTCCTGTAACGGGGTGGGTCCGCAAATATCGTGTCCGTGCTCATGGAAGAGTCAAGCAGAGCGCGTTGGATAACCTTAAAAATGGTATTGCGATTAATGGTATTTTTTATGGTTCGATTGAAGCATCAATTGAACGCGAACAAGGGTCGAATGTATGGCTTTCTGTCGCTTTGCGAGAAGGAAAAAATCGTGAAATAAAGAATGTTTTAGGGGCATTGGGATTATCAGTTAATCGATTAATACGTGTATCTTATGGTCCATTTCATCTCTCTGATTTAGAAGAAGGAGCTGTGCAAGAGTTAAAAGGGCGGATGTTACGAGATCAGTTGGGGGAGCGTTTGATTATGCAAGCCAATGCAGATTTTGATGCTCCTATTCTTAAGCCATTTTCAAATTCTGCAGTTGTTGCAGAAAAGCAAAGCCAGAAAGATCTTTCTATTGCAAATGATGGTTGGGTTTTCTCAAGTGAAAGGGCAATACGACGCCGACCAAGAGATGGTTCTGTTGAACATAGTCGCGCACGATTAAGTACAAAGTCTCATGAGAATGTAAAGAAGGAGAAAAGTGAAGAAGGAAAAGCAGAGCGTTTTCTACCGCGTTCTCGCCGTGCTAATGTTTGGATGGCTCCTGGTGCACGTCCGCAAAGTGCACGTAGAAAGCCTTCTTATAGTGAGGAGAAATCGCATGGTCATAAGAGCGATTTGGATGGTAGAAAATCATTTCATCGAAGCAAGGAAAAACTAAAAGAAAATCCGTCATACAAAGAGAAGAGGGAAAGTTTTGTTCAAAAACATGGCAAAATATCTTATGAAGAGACGCATCCCTTTGGTAAGAAAGATCGCTTTTTAAAGGATAAAGAGAAAATGATAAAAGGTGGTCATGATGAGCATTCTTTTGAGAGAAAGAAAAAGGTAAAATCGTTTGGTGGTGCTATGAAAAAATCTAAACCACATAGGGACGGTGCAAAAACTTCGAAGCGATTTGGAGGTCCACGTGCGGATCATAGGCGGTAAATTTGCTGGGCGTATTTTGTTTTCGCCTGTTAATCAGTCGATTCGCCCAACGAGTGATCGTACACGTGAAAGCCTTTTTAATATTCTTTCTAGCCGTGAAGAACAATTTTGGACCAATAAACGCATTCTTGATCTTTTTGCTGGGACTGGTGCTTTAGGCATCGAAGCACTTTCACGTGGAGCAAAGGCTGCTGTTTTTGTTGAAAACTCGGTTGCGGGGCGTGGGGTAATTCAAAAAAATATCGAAGCCTTTGAATTACAGTCAATAGGGCGGATTTTGCGTCGAGATGCAACCAAACTTGGTAATATTGGAACAATGCTTCCATTCGATGTTATCTGCGCTGATCCTCCCTATAGCCGTTGTTTAGGTGAATGCGCTTTTGTAGAAGCTTTGCGAGGAGGGTGGGCAAAAGCTGATACACTTTTCATACTTGAAGAAAAGAAAGATACAATGATTGATTTACCTGACGTCTTTTATCTAGATGATGAGCGTTTTTATGGTGAAACAGCAATACGTCTCTATACATTACGATCGCTTACATCTTGAGAAAGTTTTTGTGTTTATCTGATAGGATGAAAAAATGCTTTTACACAGTTTTCTTCGTTTTATATGTTTTTTTAAAGGTTAAGCAGAAAATCAATAAAAGATTCTAATGTTAAAGGAATTGATGAATTTTTATTAGCTTTACTACAGAAGGATTTTTTTCTCCAATAGGATATATATCCTCGATAATATTTATGATCTTTTTTGTCTAATTTCTTTCTGCTATACCTTAATCATCACATTTCATCAACAGTTGAAAGCTTTAAGCTATGCAGTCTGCATTGATATCTTATATGATGCGTAACTTCTATTTTTGCTATTGTCTAAACTTAAAAAAGATATTTTGTTTAGTATTGAAAATATTGTTCATTTATCCTGAATACTTGTGTGTTTATTTTAGTAATATCGCTTGTTGAGTTAGTCATTACATATTAAGTAAATCTGAGAGTATTAAGTATCTTATCGTGGTGCAGCTTTAAGGATACTTTTTTATATTATTCTTTATCACTAAAGATAAGTAATTTGTAAAAAAGGGGAGATTATCGTGTTTAAATGGATATATAGTGAAGAGATTAGCACAGAAGCAAGAGCTGAGCAAATTTGGGCTATATGGGAAGATGTGGCATCATGGCCTTGCTGGGATAGTGAACTTGAGTGGGTAGAACTTTCTGGTCCTTTCAAAGAAGGCGCTATAGGACGCATGAAACCTAAAAAGGGACCTACAGTAACTTTTACACTTGATAAAGTTATAAAAAATGTTTGTTTTTCTGATTATGCTAAACTTCCTTTTACACGTATGAGTTTTAATCATGAATATATTTGTTCAACAAAATCGGGTTCTTCAAATAACAAAATTCGTCATACTGTAATTATGTCTGGCTTACTTGCTCCTTTCTTTGGAGTGATTATTGGGTCAAAAATTAAGTTACATCTTCGCGATGCAATGATTGAAATGAGCAGACGTGCTCTTACTGAAAACAAAAGCATCTTGTAAGGGGGTGCATTTATAAAGAAGTTAATACCTTAAAAAAGGTGCAGAACTCTTAGCCTTGTTAGAATGAAATCAGTTATGAGTATATAGCAAATTGATGAGCTATGATTTGGTTTTAGTTAGCTGTTGAAATCGTGTCAAAGCATCTTACGGGATTAATTTTGCGCTAAAAATCTTATGATATTCATTGAATTTTTTTATATATAAAAGCTTATAAGATTTCATTGAAAATGAGAAAGGTTCAGAAGTTCATTACTTCTCTTATGATGTAGGTCCATATCGTCATAATATTTGCCTGTTTCTAATGTTGCAATATTTTTTGCATTTAAAATCTTCATAAGAGGCATTTTGATTTCTTCTTAAAGAGTTTTCATTCATAGGCCCCTTACTTATGATTTGCTCGCAAATAGTTGTGATTGACTCAACATGAATAGGTTCGAAACAGAGAGAATTTTATGATATTAGGCTTTTTTATACAAATTACAAAACAATAAATTATAAGTATAAATCAAACTGTTAATTTTATTGAAAGATTACAAGATAATTTCTTGATTACTTTTAAATATAAAAAATGAGTTCTTTATGATATTACGTCCATTAGGATAAAGAAGTTTATGACTGCTCATTTTGTTGAAACCATAATGGAAGGAAATATTTTTTACTCTGTTTAAGTTTTGTTTCATTTACAAGAGTGCCGTCTCATTATGAGAGAGTTTATAGAAGCAAAGAAGTGTATACAAATATAAGGCATTTTCTTTATTCTTGCTTGGAAATTAAAGAATGCTATAGGAAAGAGATGAGGTAAGTTTTTTACTACCCAGAGGAAGGAAGACCTGTGATTTAGATCATTTTATGCTTTTCGAATTTTGGAGGATTTTGGCTTAAATTCAGGTGTTATAGCTAAGACGTTTGTTAATTGCCAATTGTTCTGTTGATTTGATTGTCAGTGGAGATTTGGCTCCTAAAATGATAAGGGCCCATGAGAAATCTTGAAACTAAAGAGATTTTACGGCATATACGGCATATTACGTTTTTTCATAAAGAAGCTAAAAGGGAAATGATTTAATGCATTAAAAGAAAAAGAATGCATGAATGTGCGTAATCTTATGAATCAATACACAAGAGTTATATTCTGATTTGTATAAATTTGTCAGAATGCTTATCAATGTAAATAATAAAATATTTTAGGGAGTCTATAATGACTGACAAAAACCAGATTGAGAAAGCTGTTTCGCTGGTTGAAGCAGCAAAGCGTTCTGGGGCAGATGCTGCTGATGCTGTTATTGTTCATGCTCATTCTACCAGTGTATCAGTTCGTTTTGGGAAAGTCGAATCGACAGAAGCAGCAGAGAGCAATGATTTTACTCTAAGGGTTTTTGTTGGAAAAAAAGTAGCAAGTGTTTCTGCTAATTTAGGATCTTATCCGCAAGAACTTGCGGAACGTGCTGTTGCGATGGCTAAAGCTTCTCCCGATAGTTTATTTGAAGGTTTGGCAGATAAAGAGTGTTTGGTTAAGTATCCTAAAGATCTTGATCTTTTTGATGATTTTGTACCCAGCAGTCATTTTTTAACAGAAGATGCTTTAAAAACGGAGGCAGCAGCTCTTGATGTTAAAGGTGTAAGCAATTCTGGTGGCGCTGCAACAGCTTATGGCCGTAGTGGGTTTATTCTTGTGACCAGCGATGGTTTTTGTGGAGCCTATCGCTCAAGTTGTTTTTCACGTTCTTGTAGTGCTCTTGCAGGTGAAGGAACACAGATGGAGCGGGATTATGATTATACAACAGCCTTACATTTTTCTGATTTAGAGGCAGCAGAAACTGTGGGAAAGAATGCAGGGCTTGGTGCTGTTCGACGTTTGGGTGCAGTTCGTGCTGCGACTGGGAGCGTTGATGTTATTTTTAATCCGCGTACGGCTCGTGGAATTGCAGGGCATATCGCATCTATGGTCAATGGAGCCTCTGTGGCTCGAAAAACGAGTCTTTTACAGAATTTCCTAGGCAAGGAAGTGATGAAGCCTAATGTTAATGTAACCGATCAACCTTTGCGATTACGTGGAAATGCTTCTCACCCTTTTGATGGAGAAGGGGTAGAGGGGCAAACACTCAATATTATTGAAAATGGTATTTTAAAAAATTGGCTTCTTTCATCATCTACAGCACGTGAATTGGGACTTAAAACAAATGGACACGGTATGCGTTCGGCATCATTAGTGCAGCCGACCAGTACAAATTTTGCTATTGAACCGGGTTTAGTATCGCCTTGCGATATGATAAAAGATTTGCGAAATGGATTTTATGTGACCGAATTATTCGGTCATGGCATTGATTTTATTACTGGTCAGTATAGTCGTGGGGCTTCCGGTTTTTGGATTGAAAATGGTGAAATTGCTTATCCGGTAAGTGAAGTAACGCTAGGTTCTGATTTGCTTCATATGTTAGCACATTTAACACCTGCCAATGATATTGATCGGCGTTATAGTACAGCTGCTCCAACATTGTTAATTGAAGGGATGACACTTGCAGGAAAATAACACGCATCATTCTTCTGATTTAAATCTTTTGCGTGACGTTTGTCGAGAGGCAGGAGATTTAGCAATGCGGTATTTTGGATGCACGTTGGATGTCTGGATTAAAGAAGGTAATTCCCCGGTTAGTGAAGCAGATTTTGCTATTGATCATTTCTTGAAAGAGAGGCTTCTTGGAGCTCGTCCAAATTATGGATGGATTTCAGAAGAAACAAAAGATAATCGAGAAAAACAAGATTATTATGAGCGCTCTTTTGTTGTTGATCCTATTGATGGAACGCGTGGTTTTCTTTCTGGCAATCCTTATTGGTGTATTTCGGTTGCCATTATTGAGAATGGGCGTCCTATTGTGGGCGTTCTACAATGTCCGGCTCAAGGAGATGTTTATACAGCTGTAACAGGTGGAGGGGCAACATTAAATGGGATAAAACTTCCTCGTTTAGCCTTTGAGGTTCATCGAAAATATAAAATTTCACTTGATAAATCGCTCGCACAAAAATTACCAGATGATTTTCTCAATCAAGTCAGTCTTTACCATTATCTTCCTTCTCTTGCTTATCGTATTGTTCTTGTTGCTCAAGATGAAATTGATATCGTATTAGTTCGTCCAAATTGTCATGAATGGGATATTGCCGCTGCTGATCTTATTTTGCAGGAGTGTGGAGGGTGTTTTTTATCGCTTGATGCCCCTTTACTATCTTATGGAATTGAACCTTACCAGTATGGACTTTTAATTGCTGGTAAAAATAATTGCTGTCAAGATATGATAGATGTTGTTCGTCAAACAAAGTTAGTTTAATCACGTAAAAGCGCGCTAAGATAATCTAAATGATATGGAGGCACATATGACTGAAACCAAAGAAAAAAAACAATATTTACATCTTGTATTTGGTGGGGAATTAAAAAATCTTAACAGTAATCAATTTAAGAATCCTGATGAGTTAGATGTGGTTGGTATTTTCTCAGATTATCAATCCGCTCAAGAAGCATGGCAGGCAAAAGCACAAAGCAGTGTAGATAATGCATTACAACGTTATTACATTGTAGATTTGCATCAGTTTCTTGATGCTGAGTTAGGCGATGCAGAATAAAGCTTGAATATTTGGTCATTATAACCTGTAGATTGCTTCATGCTTTTGTTTAGTCGTCCTTTTCATAGGTACGTTCTTCGGGTAAAATAGAATGCCGTAAAAAAGAATATGCTTGTTGTTTAAAATTCATATGTTTTTTTAAGAAACATCTCCCAAAGCACCCAAGCCCATTTCATAATAGTGTCCGTGCAAGGCAAATAAAAAGCAAGTAAAATAAAATAGTTATGTCTAATATAAGGGAATAGGTGAATCTTGATTTTATTGAGTTTTTTTGCCTCTATCCCTCATCTTTTTGAAGCTTTTTTATGGCTTCAAGAGCGAGTTTTTTACGATCTGCGCTCTTTGTGTAAAGAGATGCCATAGCATCATTTGTCCAGCCAAAAATTGCTTTGAGTTGTGATACTGTTGTTCCAGAATTAGCTGCGCGTGTTGCGGCTAATTTTCTTAATCCATGCGCCGATTTTTTAATTCCAGCCGCATTACAAGCGTCTCTAAATGCATTCCCAAAGCTTTCTTTGGTGAATTTTTGATTCACTTTACTACAGATGAATGTTTCTTCTCCAATAGGACCAGTTTCAAGCGTTTTGGCTAATTCCGGTAAAATAGGTAGAAAGACATCTGTTTGGAATTTACTTTTCTCTGTTTTGAGATGAATGATATTATTCTTTACATCTTTCCAGCCAATGCGGACCGCATCACCACGATGCAAACCCGTATACAAAAGGACATCAATCCAAACGCGTTCATGGGTACCATGGGACCATCTTTGATAATATTTCTCAACATCTTCTTCTGTCCAAACAGCAAACCCATCTTTGTTGTGAAGGGCTGGTCTTTTAACACCTAGGCTGGATTATTTTCCAAAAGACCTTGATCAATTNTGGTCTTTTAACACCTAGGCTGGATTATTTTCCAAAAGACCTTGATCAATTGCCCAATTAAAAAGTCCATTAAGTGCTTTTAGAAAGTTTCTAGCCATTGCTGGTGTTTCTTTGCGTCGTTCAACGCCGGCTATGATATGTTTCTTTTCAATTGCTTTGTATGGAATGTTTCCTATGCTATCACATACCTTCATAAGGATGAGTTCTTTTTGTTTTTTTGTAGCTTTAGAGTAGCTACGCCAATTAGAGCTGTTAAAGTATTGTTTAAGCAGCCATGCAAATGACCCTTCAACAAGTTTACCGGTTTTTGATTTAGGAAGTATAAGCCC
>NZ_JBHIOT010000039.1:0-2205 GCF_042195745.1 Bartonella sp. AP7XZML | reverse complement strand
CCCTGTTCAGATTTTGCCAAAACATCAAAAAAGCGTACCAAAGTGCCGGTAGCATCTTTATCCAGATCTTGCATGAATTTTTCGCGAGAAAGCCCGATATTAGCAAAAGCATCTTCAATATGCTTGCCCCCCGCCTGTATGCGCGCACTCATGGCATTAAAACCACGCGCGGCACTCTCAGGAACGATACCAGCAGAAATCATCGCCGTGCCAAAAGCTGCTGTTTCACGGGCAGTGAGCTTAAACATGGTTGCCGCACCGGTGGCACGATTGGTAAAATCAGACACTTCACTGGCTTTTGCCGCCATGTGGTTCGAGAGATGATTGATAGCATCGCCTAGATCTTCAATGCCTGCTTGATTAAGCTTAAAGACATTGCGCAATTTGGCAAAGCGCTCCCCAATCTGATCTCCCGTCATATCAAAAGCAACAGCTGCTTTAGCGGCATAAATGCTAAAAGCTTCGAGATCTTGTTCGCCAATCCCTGCTTGGCTAGCACTGGTCATCAGTTCTAAAACTTCACGCNATCAAATTGCATGGCTTTATAGAGCGGTGCAATTAAGGTTGCTGTTTGCGCAATGGCACCCACCATACGCCCGCGTGCATGATTGAAAGCATTTTCTGCATTCTTTGTCGCATCCTCAAGATGCTCCGGGTCAAACCAATTTTTAAAATGCTGCCTTGTCTTGTTTTGGAAATGCGCAACATCTGAACTAAAGGCTGCAAGATCACGCTTGGCAGAAGCTATCCCCTCTTGCAGATGATTGACAAAACGCACAACAAGGGAAACATCCATGATCGTCTCTTATCCTAACTGATGACTTTCATATTCTTGGGCTTTAAAGCGTGCGAGTTCTTCTCGATAGGCAATCACATCCAGCCAATCCATCTGATTAATTTCTGAAGGCGCCCAGTGATAATAAAGCGCTAGTTCTGCTCCAAATTGTCTGGCAGAGAGGATTGGCGTTGCGTAAAAAAAGCAAAAAAGGCCTTCAATATTGCGACAATATCTATCACATCAACTCGATCAATCAATTCAACCGTTTCATGAGACATATCGGCTAAAAGTGCTGTGATGCCTTCTGTTGCCTCACTTGTGAACAAAACTTGAGAAAGCTTCGTGATAAGCACATCATTGCTCAAAGTTGTTATTTTCTCTCCAAACTCAGGAAGCAGCAGCTCTGTCAATTGTGGTCCAATGAGCACCGCTAATTGCTTGGCATGCTTAAAAGTGGGGCGATAAAAGGTCAGTTTCTTGCAGAGAGTTTCTTTGCCTCCTTTATCCTGATAAGGAAGCGGAACCTGCAACTCTACATCAATGCTGGTTTGTAAACTTGTCATGATCAATTCCTATAAATTGAGAATAGAGCGGCGGCGAGAACCGATCTCTTGCCCATTGCGGACAAGCCAGCCGCCCCGTTTAAACGAAAAGCGGTGCAAAACAGAACCATCCCAAAATTCCGTATAGTCCCAAACATTTTTGATCTCGCAATCATAGCCTGTCGCTTTTCCAGCCGTTAAGCCTTCACTATCCACTTTGACCAAGCGCCCCGTGACATCAATGGAATGCTCATGCTCGCGCCCATCTTCTTCAGAGATCACATGTTTTTTTCCGGTAAATTTATGACGAAGACCAGGAGAACCACCAAAGATGCCGATAATTTCGGGGGTGTGACTGCGGATTTTCATTTGTAAACCAAGGGCTTTGACACCAAGACCGCTCACATCAATTTGCATATCAGAGCCCCCTGGTTGATAGGTTTCGGTGATTTCTTCCAACGTGGGCAGTTTTAATGTTTCAAGATCGAGGTGAAGATTCACATTATCATCAACAATCAGCGTAAAACCGCGTACAATGCGTAAAGTCATGCTCTAACTCCTTGCTGCTTTGCGATAAGTTTCAAGCGTATCGCCAAATTGATAAGTCATTTTCTTTTGGATATCTTGCGCCAGCCGATCAAAATAAGCGCTATTGCGCCGGCTGCCGAAACTCAAATCTTCTAAAGGTGGTACTTCTTCTGCATCAAATTCCACCCGCAATTTTCCCAATTGCAAAGTACTGTTGGAATTTAAATCACGATCAAACCAAACCCGCCCACCCAAAAGCGCTCCACGTGCAATCATATCATCAAGAAACTGCGTGAGGCTGCGGGTAATGGCAATAACATGTTGACCAGTAAGGTTTTCATCATTCGCCCAAGGGCG
>NZ_JBHIOT010000038.1:0-1715 GCF_042195745.1 Bartonella sp. AP7XZML | reverse complement strand
AGCTTTTCTTTTTTCAAAATCAATTTTCCATTTTTCATGTCTAGCTTCTATTTCGGCTTCATATCTTTCCATCGCTTTACGCATGTTTTCGTTGTGTTCCCTAATTCTCTCTTCAGCTTTTGCTTCATATTCTTTTTCAAGTTCTAAAAATGCTAACCGCATGTTTTCACAATTTTTTGAAGTTCCTGCGAATCCACATTTCGCATCCCACTCGAAGCGTAAATTTTTATCTTTTTTAAATTCTGCAACGCTATAGGTTTTTTCACATCCAGCTGTGATGAGCCCTGTGCAAAGTAGCAATGTTGTTATGAGAACTTTATTCATTATTTATTGTCCTGTTGTTGTTTAGCTTTAGCGCGCTCTTTTGTTTCTTGTTCCTCTCGTCTTTTATTTATTTTCTCTAGAGCTTTATTATAATTTTCATCAATTCTTTTACGTTCTTCAGTTTCAAGTTCCTTCGCTGCTTGTCGCACATTTTGACAATTTTTCGAATTATCAGAAGCTCCACACTTCCATTGAAACTCTCTTATTAAGCTTTCATTTTTTTTTAATTCTTCTACGCTGTAGGTTTTTTCACATCCAGCTGTGATGAGCCCTGTGCCAAGCAGCAATGTTGTTGTGAGAACTTTATTCATTATTTATTGTCCTGTTTCTTTTCAGATTCTTGTTTATCGTCATTTGTTGAGCCAGTTCTCCCCCATCCCCATGTTGGAAGACTCTCACGATAAGCTTGCTCTGCGTTTTTACAATTTTGCGAATCGAGATCCCCTGATGTCATACATTTCATTTTCCATTTTTCGTATAATTTGTGATCTTTCTTAAATTCTTCTACGCTGTAGGTTTTTTCACATCCAGCCGCGAGAAGCGTTGTGCAAAGTAGCAATGTTGTTATGATGATCTTGTTCATATTCAAGCCCCTCTTTTTTCTTGTTTATTGACCACCGAGTTTTTTGGCATAATCTGCATATCGCGCTGCAAATTCTTCGTAAGCTCGTTGTTCGGCAGCTTTGTATTCCGCTTGTTGAATCATCGCGGCGGCTTGCATTTGGAGAACTTGTGTTTGGAGTTTTGCTTGTATTGCTTCTAATTGTGCTTGAATGCCTTGAATTTTACCGGCATCTTCAGTACTTCCAAGTTCGTCAAGGAGCTTGGTAATGTTTTTTTGTGTTTCACTGGCTTCTTCGTAGACGTCTTGGCCTTTAGCTGCCTGTCCTACCGTGTCCTGTTCGGCTTTTTTTACTTCTTGTGCGTAAAAAGCATCCACTGCCTCTTTTGATCCAGCACCCCCTGAGGGCTCTTTGTATTTAAGTTCTTCTTGCCATTTTTGCGTGTTTTTGCTGCCGCCACCGCCACCGCCGCCACCGCCACTGCCCATTGATTGTTGAAAGTGGTTGAAATCTGAAGGGAGGGCGCCACTGCTCCCTTGCTTGTTAAACATCTCTTTCAATCCCGAAATGTCAGGCTTGACATTTAGGGAGTTATATAATTGTTTCGCTTGATCGAGTTGGCTCTTTAATTGCTCAAGCTGTTGTTTGCCTTGTTGAATTTGTTCTTGCAATTTGCCAAGCTGTTGTGTGCCTTGCTGGACTTGTTTCATTATTTGTCCAACAGCTGTGGGATCAAATACCACGATGGCAAAGGCATTTGTTTGAAAGCCAAATGAAGCTGCATAGACGGCTGTTGCCAATAAAAGTTTTTTCATTGTTTTGACCTTT
>NZ_JBHIOT010000037.1:0-6921 GCF_042195745.1 Bartonella sp. AP7XZML | reverse complement strand
CATGGATTTCTGAATTTGTGAGATTAACTGTACCAATTGACAGATCGGCACTATTTTCAATGTTATTTTTAGTGAAAGCTCCAACAAAAATTCCAGTACCATTTTCAGCATGAAGCTCTGCATTGGTTAAATTGATTTCACTGCTTTTACGTTTTTGTGGATCATCTGGATAATCTAGATCAGGATTAGAGAGAGCTATAAATTGCAAACCAGCAACTCCTGCTATCATAGAAGTATTCACGACATCAATATGTCCGTTAAATGCCGCCCATAGTGCAACTTTTTTTGCTTCTATTTTATTTTTTATTGTATTCTCTGCTGCTTCAATATAACCATTCGTCATCTTAATTGTGCTATTATTTGCTGCGGTGAGACCAAAATCAAAGTTTTGAATGATTGTTTTACCATTTAATTCGATTGCACTACCAAGTTCCGCAACGTTTACAGCAACGGTTTGTTGTTTACTTTCACCACCAGTTATTGTTAAATCTCCGCTAATGATTTTACTTCCACCGTCTGCATAAAACCCTTCATCAACATTTTGAATGGTTGTTTTGCCCATTAACCTAACTTCACTACCAGAGTCCGATGTCCATATACCAGTGCGTTCGTTGTCGGGGCCTTCAAGTGCTTCACCACCGATTATTGTTAAATCTTTGCTGGTGATTTTACCACCGTCAACTGCTTCAAGGCCGCCCAAAGTATTGTTAATTATTGTATCACCATGCAATTGAATTGTGCTGTCATTGCCACTTACAAATGCACCGCTTCCTTTTCCCTCTGTTTTTAGAGCAACATCTGTGGCATCAATATGCCCACCGTTGATTGCGAATAACGCTGTTTTGTTCGCGGCTACGGATCCTCTCGTCATTATGATCTTAGATCCTGAACCGTCTGCAAGGAGTCCTTCGCCATTAGATGATATAATGTTAGCATTGTTTTTTAAGATAATCGTACTGCTGGTTTCGGCGCTTCCTCCTACATCACGTCCACTAAATGACCCTCCTGAGATCGTTATTGTAGAGTGGTTATTTGCAACTATACTGGCGGCTGCTTGAGTCACTGTTACATCTTTTAAAGTGACGGTACTTTTATCTGCTTTTATTCCAAAGTTCAGTAGCGCATCGTCTTTACTATTCGATATCTTTACACCTTCTAGCTTGTTTTCGCTGTTGTTACTGTTTAAGAAGCCAGCACCAACTAGAGAAGTTTTAATGGCTCCTCCAGTCATCTTGATTGCACCATCGTTTAGTGCTTGAAGCCCGAGTGCACTATTACTAATAGTTGTATTTCCAAGTAATTCAATTACACTGCCTTCACCAACAGAAAATACACCAGACGATATATAGTCGTCACTTGGAGCCACATCTGTGACAGTTAGAGCCACATCTGCAACAGTAATATGTCCACCATTTTCAGCAACCAATGCATTACCTTTCCCCGTGACAGTTCCTCCCGTCATTGTGATGGTGGATTTTGAACCTTCTGCATAGAGTCCAACATTATCAGATGATGTAATGTTTGCATCATTGGTTAAAGTGATAGTGCTGCCGCTTTTAGCAGATATTGTTGTATTTTGTGCATGAAATGATCCTCCCGAGATTGTTATTGTCGAATCATTCTCTGCAAATATACCGGCGGCTGCTTGAGTCACTGTTACATCTTTTAAAGTAACGGTACTTTTATCTGCTTTTATCCCAAAGTTCAGTGGCGTATCATCTTTATCACTCGATATTGTCACATTTTCTAGTTTGTTTTCATGACTGTTACTGTTTAAGAATTCAGCACCAGCTGCAGAAGCTGTAATGGTTCCTCCAATCATCTTGATTGCGCCATCATTTTGGAATGCAAGCCCGATTGCACTACCACTAATTGTGGTCTTTCCAAGCAATTCAATTACACTATTTGCGCCATTAGAAAATACACCAAATGACTTATCGCTATCATTTGTTTTTAGGGTAACATCTGTAACAGTAATATGACCACCATCTTCAGCAACCAAAGCACTCGCTTTTCCCGTGACGTTTCCTTCTATCATTGTGATGGAGGAGTTTGAATCTTTTGCATATAATCCAACATCATCAGATGATGTAATTTTTGCACCGTTTGTTAAAGTGATGGCGCTGCCGTTTTGAGCAGATATTGTTGCATTTTGTGCATGAAATGATCCTCCCGAGATTGTTATTGTCGAATCATGATCTGCAAATATACCGGCTGCTGCTTGAGTCACTGTTACATCTTTTAAAGTGACGGTACCTTTATCTGCTTTTATTCCAAAGTTCAGTGGCGCATCGTCTTTACCACTCGATATTGTCACATTTTCTAGTTTGTTTTCACGGCTGTTACTGTTTAAGAAGCCAGCACCAGCTGCAGAAGCTGTAATGGTTCCCCCAGTCATCTTGATTACACCACCGTTTTGTGCTTGAAGCCCGATTGCACTATCACTAATCGTTGTCTTTCCAAGTAATTCAATCATGCTACCAAGGTCATCAGAAGCTACACCAATTCCATCACCATTTGTTTTTAGGGTGACATCTGTAACAGTAATATGGCCACCGTATGTTGTCGTTACTGCTTCCTCTTTCGCTGTAATGCTCCCTCCTGTCATTTCGATGATGGACTTTGAACCTTCCGCATAGAGTCCAGCATCGTTATATGATGTAATTTTTGCACCGCCAGTTAAAGTGATGTTGCCGCCGTTTTGAGCAAATATTGCTGCTTTTTCTGCATCAAATGATCCTCCTAAGACTTTTACTGTGGAATCATATGCATCTATGGCAGTTTGTGCTTGCGTCACTGTTACATTATTTAAAGTGACATTACTGTTAGTTGCCTTGATTCCATTTATTAGTGGCGCATCATCTTTCCCACTTGATGTCACTACATCTTTCAGTTCGTTTTCTTTGCTCTTGCTATCTAAAAAGAATGCACCAACTTTGGACGCTGTAATGCTTCCCCCAGTCATTGCGATTGCGCCACTTTCTTGTGTTTTTAACCCGATTGTCGCATCATTGATCTTTGTATCAGATAATTCAATCACACTGTTTTCACCTTGAGACAATGCGCCGAATCCACTCTCAATTTTAGTACCCTTATTATATGCAGGGTTATCCCCTTCTGTAGTAGGTGCACTTGTGGTATCTTCCTTAGCTGTTAGAGTACCACCCGTGACTTTAATATGACCACCGTCGTTTGTATACAATGCTGCGTCTTTTCCAGTTACGCTTCCCCCAGTCATTTTTATGGTGGTATTTTCATCATCGGCATGGAGTCCGTTACCATTAGATGAGGTAATGTTAGTACCGCCATCTACAGTAATGGTGGTGCCGCCCATAGCATATACGCCATCCATTTTACCTTCGAATGATCCTCCGGATACTATAACTTGAGAAACGACATCCGCAAGTATACCAGTTTCTGCTTGCTTAACTGTTACATTTTCTAAAGTGATAAAACTTTCGTTGTTTATTTCTATTCCAAGGAGTGATGATGCTTCATTTTTATTATCTGATATCACTACATTTTGTNAACGAACATCAGAATCAGTGCCTTGAATATTTAAGCCATTTAATTCAAGCGCACTGTTAGCACCTTCAACTGTTACAACATATTTATCGCTACTTGTGTCTGTATTTGTGTTTTCATTTCCAGTTACAGTTACAGTACTGCCGGTGATTTTTCCTTTGTCTTTTACATAAATAGTCTCGTACGTTTTTCCGGATATATCTTTTTCTTCGTTGGCAACGCCAAGAGTTTCAGCATGTGCAGTGAACTGGATGTTGAATAGGATGATAGCAGCCGCAGCTGTGCATGATAAAAGGGATGTTTTATACACCAGTATTCTCCTTATGAGAGCCCCCAAATATTCATTTCCCCGCAAACTTCATAAGAAGAAGTGAAAATGGATAGTTGTTATTAATTTCAGTAATTGTTTTTATTTGGTAAGATATTTTTGGTTTTTTGTCAAAATTAAAAAACAAATGATATTAAATTTGTATTAATTTATATTTAACACACAATGTGTTTGTAATTATTTGTATTATATAATTAAATTTATTGTAAATCTATATTATAGAAATTATAAATATTATTATAACACTTACATAAGTTATATTATTTTTTATAAAGTAATAATAGTATTTTCTGTAATACTTCTGCATTTTTATAACTTATCAAAGTAAGTTATGACGGTAATACTCAAACACTATTGCTAGCACTTTTGATTATTTATACCTTATTTATCATAATATTCTAATATATTTGATCTTGATATCCAAAGGAGTTGGGTGCTCTAGTATAAGAATACATTTTTTCTCCTGTTGGGGATATTTTAATAGTATACGACTAAGTTTTTATAAGCTGTTGATGTATCGATGACATTTGAAAGAGCCAGAGCCCAAGCTTATAAATCTTAATCAATGAAGATGCTTCAAGTTGAAAGCTTGAAATCAACAGTGCTTTTATATCATCAAAGTGCACCTTCATTGAAGGATTATTGCTTTTGTTATTTCGAATTTTTGACATATTTTTGACAATAAAATCTAAAAAATTGTCTCTGAGGAATTTTTTAATATAAAAAATATGTAACGTTTTTATGGTGATAGGTTTATGAGATATAAAGTTAAATTGGTAATCACCGTGATTGCTTTTACTCTCTCTGGTTGTTTTAATCTTGATTCTGAAAAAATAAAAAGAGACAAGAGTCCTTATCATGATGCATTCATGGATTGGTCGATGAAAGAAAAGTCTCTTACAAAAAATTATACTGCTATCATTATGGCTGATCCGCAGCCGTGGCGTTTAAACTCTGGTGATGCCAATGGAATATCAAACAGAGAGCCATGGTTAAAGATAAATGAGCAGGTTGCTGGTGTGATAAAAGCGCACAAGGCCGCGTTCCATATTGTCAATGGTGATCTGACGGAGTTTGGACAACAAAAAAACTATGATGATTATAAAAATGTTTATAAAACTCTTGGAGCGCCTGTCTATGAGGGGCTAGGGAATCACGATTATGCCAATAATGTTGGTAATTGTACAAATCCTCAAGAATTCAGCTTTTACAAAGATGCTTGTGCTATAAGTGCAGTTTCAAGAATGGTATCGGAAATCAAAAAATACCGTAGTCAATTATCGCATTTCAATGCAGATGTTACTGAAAGCTTGGTTCCCATTTCGGGTGGAAATATTCGCTCGATAAGGGGGAGTTTGAGTTATTCTTGGGATTATGGAGATGTTCACTATGTGCAGCTTCACAATTATCCAAGCTATACGGTTGGTTTGAAGGGGCAGTCTACAGAAGTGCAAATCAATAAATCTTTAGATTGGCTTAGGAACGATTTAGCTGCTGCTGATGCAAGAGGTAAAGTGACAATCATTAATTTTCATGATGCGCGTGCTGCTTCCATTGATGGTGAATCCTTTTTTATTCGTAAAAAGAATGCTAAAGATTTGTCGGTCTTTAAGTCAATTATTACCTCTCATAATGTTAAAGCAATCTTCGTGGGTCACACGCATTATCAGTCTTATTGCCGTGCGAAAAATGATAAGGTTTTTGGAAATATCCCTATATATACAGCTGGTGCGCTTTTTAATGGAGATTATTACCTCATAGATGTGAAAGGCAAGACCATTCACGTTAAAGCCTATAATGGAGAAATAGGAAAACCGCTTTTAATTAAAGATCTTGGTGTTATAGGGAAAGACACCCAATTTTCGGCAAGTTGCAGTAAGTTATAATAGGATTTGTTTCTTTGTCTTAAAGCATGAGGGAAAAAACGTATTATATGTGCGGACTTGAAGAGCAGTAGGAGTGTCTAAATGTTATTTAGAAATAGAGTGAAAAATCAGACATATTTTTTTCAAAGCTGCTAAGATTTCAGGTTATACGCTATAAGTGCAATGGTTTAATGTGAACTGAGCTTTAATACAAAGCAGAATAATGGTTTGTTATTCTATTTTTCTTTTTAGGCTTTCATCTTTGAAGAAAGGGGAGTTTGTCAAGGGTGTGTTCATAATTTGCTAGCACATGTTGTCCAGAATTATCAAGAAGGCTGTTTCTATTAGTTTGTTGCGGTATAATTATCAAGTTATGCCCTTTGTTAGAGTTTATAATATCTACTCATGGGCAACTCTTTTCTTTTTCATAAGAAAAGCTTTTTATTTTGATCAATTTTTTACGTATAATCTTCAAACAATTGATGTTTTGTGATGCTATATAATTTCTCTTGATTAACCGTATGAACTTTTAGTTGTATTACAATTTTATCTTCTTCTTTTATACGTAAGTAAATCGTTACAATAATATGATACAAATATTGGAGTCTATTTATAGCTGTTATGGTCTCATGCAATTATCCTTAGATGACTCTCACGTGTTTTGGCAGTTTTATCTTTGCTTTGAGAGAGGTGTAAAAAGGGGATTTTAAGAAGTTCCAGTTTAGAAAGAGCTTTTTTGCCCGCGAAAAGCTCTCTGATGCTGCCAAGGCTGGTATGGAACAAGCGGGCGAAGATCTGGCTAATTCGATTGTCGATGGCTTTATGTCGTCTATCTCACAATTGATGGATTATTGTAAATCTTTGCCTAGCCGCATTAAGGGGTGGATTGGGTCGATTGATGTAAGAGAGTTTTTGCCAAGTTTTTTGGGGGGTAAAACAGCCATCCAACCCATCGTGCAATTTGCGGGAGCTTCTCCTATAAATTCATCTGCGAGAGAGCAAAGAGACAAAGACCATTCCACCATCACCCACAATCAAAATGTCACGGTGCATGTCAATGGGGCGCGTGAACCCATTGCCACCGGTCGTGCCGTTGCCCATGCTTTGCAATGGGCACGCGCTAATGCATTGCATGGCGGGACAGAATGAGGGGAGGGAGCCTATGAGAGATCCTTTGATGATGTTAGGTCCGCATCAATTTTA
>NZ_JBHIOT010000036.1:0-5425 GCF_042195745.1 Bartonella sp. AP7XZML | reverse complement strand
GTTGAACAAAATGATACGGCAATTAGAAGAAGAGGTTGAGCAGAAAGGAGCTCCCGTCATATTATACGATGTGAGTGAGGGGAAAGTGAGCGAGGGGAAAATGAGCGAGGGGAAAAAGTGAAGAGAGGCTTTCGTTGAGCCTTGCCTTTGACTTGTTCATTAAGGTGCATGGGGTGCACTTCTCGTTTTATGCTTTTTTATATTTGTGTCGTGTTTTTTAAAAGAATTGAGGCTCTTGCTTGAGTTGGTGCTCTTGCTTGAGTGCTGAGAGGAAAGTGAAGAGGGCTTTTGTTGAGCCTTGCCTTTGACTTGTTCATTAAGGTGCATGGGGTGCACTTCTCGTTTTATGCTTTTTTATATTTGTGTCGTGTTTTTTAAAAGAATTGAGGCTCTTGCTTGAGTTGGTGCTCTTGCTTGAGTGCTGAGAGGAAAGTGAAGAGGGCTTTTGTTGAGCCTTGCTTTTGACTTGTTCATTAAGGAGCATGGGGTGCACTTCTCGTTTTATGCTTTTTTATATTTGTGTCGTGTTTTTAAAAGAATTGAGGCTCTTTCTTGAGTTGGTGCTCTTGCTTGAGTGGGGCTTTTGCTTGAGTGGGGCTTTTGCTTGAGTGGGATTCTTGCTTGAGTGGGATTCTTGCTTGAGTGCTGGGGGGAAAGTGAAGAGGGGCTGCTCTTGGACTTTACTTGCTGTTTCTGTTCTCTTAAAGAGAGAAAATCTTGTAATTTATTTTCTTTTTATCAAGCATAAAAATGTGTTTTACCAAGCGATATTGAGAGCGAAAAATCTATACTTAAAGCAAAAGATATTCTGGTGTTTGGGGAAGAAAAGCCCATTTTTTGCAGGTGGAGAGGCAAAACGCACAGAGAAGGTGAGCCAAAAGCACACGTTTTGATCAAGATGGAAAGTGTAACAGTGCTTTTAAAAAGCTTGGGGTAGAGGGGGAAAATTGAAAGAAAAGAGGGACATCTATTTATTTACGAGACCGTGAAGGACAGTTTCTCATCTCTGGATGAAAAAGGTTTTGTGCAATTTGATTATGGAATTGTGAGAGGCGCTGGTATTCATGCGGCGGCTTGCCAAATGATTAATCCTTATCATTTTAGGGCTTTATCATTTTGGGGGGGGCCAGATTGACAACGAGGCATTGAGGCAAAGGGCTGGATTTTAAGGCAAAGAGATTGAAAATTTTTGAGGAAAAGATAAGCGTAGGGCGTTTACGTCGTGTGCTTGAGGAAGCTTTAGATAAGGGCGATGACTGAGGTTGATCTTGGCCGCGTGTTTGGGCTTTCAATATGGGGGCACCACCTTGGGGAAAGGAAATTGTTCTATCTCTCAAGTGGCTTCTTCTTTACTTGCACACCCTTGTGGTTTTGACATTGCTTGGTGATGTTAACATTTGGCAGCTTTCTCATAAAAGCTTTATGGAAGGTGAAAGTTTGGGCTTTGAAAAAAATATCGAAAAAATCAATTTGGGCCGGTTTTGTTGATGATTTAAATCGTCATAAAGACAAAGCAACTTCGTTACGATTTTCTTGCACTCGTTTGCTTCTTCTTTGGAAAGCAGCTTATCTTCCTGAAAATAAAAAGAGCACTTAGAATTTTAGAGTCAGAGACCCAAATTTGTGCAATAGAAGAAGATATTTTTATGAAAATTTGATCGACGAGAAAAGAGAAGCCTTAAGATAATAGGGGGTACACTGTGAGTGATGAAAACATGATGTTTGAAGTTGATGAAAAAAAAGCACCCCTGATATTGTCTTTATAAAAGATGAGGGATACAAACGCTTGATATTGATGAACCCTCATCCATTGGTGAGGACGAAAGCTTCGGTTCATGAAAATGGCTTAAAAATTGAGACAAATGAGGGGTAAAAAATGAGGGGCAATGGAAAAAATGCATCATTGGATGAAGAGTTACGGTCTTTTTCGCTGGAAGAAGCGTTTTTGACAAGCAAAAATTATAAAGTCATCTTTTGCATTGCTTTCATTGTGTCAGCTTTTATAATGGCATTCTTTATGTTTTTTAAGTGGGATTTGACAGGGTGGTGGAATTATATCCTGTTCATTTTAACATTAATATTGGTTTTTATATCAGCGCTTCTTTTTGTACTCATTCCTGTTGCCTTTGTGGTCCGTATCATCTTTACGCGTTTGTTGAAAAAAAAGATCGAGCAGTTGGAGCAAGCAATCTGGCAGCGAAGAAAAACCGCTTCTCAACAAAACAGCGCGTGAAGGGAGGGCAGAAAATGAATACTGGTCTTTTATATATTCTCATGCGTTGTAGGAGAGCACTTCTATTCGTGCGATGTTTGAAGGTGATGGAAAAAAATGCACCCTTGATATTGTCTTTATAAAAGATGAGGGATACAAACGCTTGATATTGATGAACCCTCATCCATTGAGAGGACGAAAGCTTCGGTTCATGAAAATGGCTTGAAAATTGAAACAAATGAGGGATAAAAAATGAGGGGCAATGGAAAAAATTCACCATTGGATAAAGAACCACGGTCTTTTGCGCTTGAAGAAGCGTTTCTGACACGCAAAAATTATAAAGTCATCTTTTGTATTGCTTTCATTGTGGCAGCTTTAAGAATGGCTCTTCGCTTCGTCCCCATGTTGCTTGGGTGGACGTTGGCGGAGTGGGAAGGGGATGTCGTGGCAGCTCTCTCGTTAATTATGGAGCTTATATCATGGTTTATTTTTTTGTTCATCCCTGTTGCCTTTGTGGTTCGTATCATTTTCACGGTTCTGTTGAAAGAAAAGATCGATATGTTGGAGCAAGCAATCTGGAAGCGGAGAAAAACCGCTTCTCAACAAAACAGCGCATGAAGGGGCGGAGAAAATGATAGATGTTAAAATGATGGATATTATTGTTGTACTCTCGTGGGGTGTGGGCTTGACGCTTTTCACGCTGCTTTCTGCCGTGGTCGTGATGTTTATTTGGGCATTGTATTACTCTACTTTCAAGCGGGTGAGACTGTATTGCCAAGTGACAAAAGAATTAAGCCGCGTGCTTGAACAACCTGTCGTTTTTGAGCCGTCTAGTGGGGAAATGCCGATGATTAAGCCGTTATCTGAGGAAAAAGAGTTTTCTCTTTCTGATGAGGAAATCTTAACGATGGAAAGTGCAACGGCGCTTTTAAAGAGTTTGGGGTGGAAGGTGGAAATTGAAGGAAAAGGAGATCATTTGTCCACCTATTATTTACCAGATCGTGAAGTGCAGTTTCTTTATAATGCTGAGAAGGGGTATCCGCGATTTGATTGTGCAATTGCGGTGGTTTCTGGTATCCATGCGGCGGCTTGCCAAACAATAGACCCTTATAATTCTGGAGGTTTGATTGCTCTTGAATTGAGTTTTGATGTGAAGGGGTTGGAAATTTTTGAAGAAAAGGTAAGCGTTGGATGTTTACGTCGTGCACTCGAGAAGGCTTTAGAAAAGGCAATGACTGAGGTTGATCTTGGCAAGATGCTTCGCTCTCAATATAGAATCTTGCCTTGGGAAAACAAAACTGTGGTCTCTCGGTTGGCTTCTTATTCCCTGCGTTATCTTGCGGCTCTGGCTTTGATGGGTGATGTTGAAACTTTACACTCTTATCAGAAAAGCTTTATGGAAGGTGAGAAGCTGGGCTTTGAAACAAGCATCGAAGAAGAGCATCTGGAACGCGCAATGGTGATCGCTCAAGCGGTAGAAAAGACAAAGCAACCCAGTTACGATTTGCTTCAACAGGCGGCAAAGGATTTTTCCATGGAGGTAGAAAGCTATGAATATTTTAGAGCTACAGATCCCAATTTGTGCAATAGAAGAAGAGATTCTTATGAAAAATTGATCGAGGAAAAAAGAGAAGAATTAAGGCAACAGGGATATTTTGTTTACGAAAAGGACGCGATTTGTGAGGTTGATGGAAAAAACTATCGTCCTCATATTCTTTACATAAAGGATGGGGAGTTAGAATATATGGATGTAGAAATTAGGATTGATGAAAAAATTTATTGAGAAAAAATAAAGAGTTTAGATAAATTAAAAAGAGCTTAAACCTAAAAATAATGCGTAAAAAGCGCGAAACGTAAAAGCAGAGGGGAACAATGCAGGAGAAAAAAGCAACATTTGAAGAGTCTTTCTTTTCATTTAGAAAATTTATGGTGTCTTCAGTGGAAAGGCGTAAAGAGGTGGGACGGTGTA
The DNA here is from genome assembly GCF_042195745.1 of Bartonella sp. AP7XZML. Taxonomy (NCBI): domain Bacteria; kingdom Pseudomonadati; phylum Pseudomonadota; class Alphaproteobacteria; order Hyphomicrobiales; family Bartonellaceae; genus Bartonella; species Bartonella sp. AP7XZML. The sequence continues at coordinate 1,244 of NZ_JBHIOT010000036.1, read as the reverse complement.
AAATAATAGGGTGCCGCTTTTTCATCATGTTTTGTACCTGCCTTATCATGATGGCTTTAGAAGTTCCTGCGGGTGCAAAATCTCTGGTACAGCCGTTGCAATGGACAAGATGGGAAGGAATTGGTTCTCTTATTTTTCTCTTACCAGTGTTGATATGGTTTTGTCTTCTCACACCCCTTCCTATTTTGTGGGGCATTTGTCGTTTTAAAGAGCGTAAATTGGAAAAAATAAAGAAAAAACTAAAAGAAAAAATAAAGCAGCAAGAGATTAATCAATGAGGTTATACACATGAGGAGTGAGGCCGCGGTTTTTATTTTGTTTCTGCCGATTGGATGTTTTTTTCTAAATGCAGTTACAGTTTTTGCCATTTTTGTGAATATGATTATTGTGGTGCCTTATTATTCTTTAATCAAGCGTTTGAGGCTCTATTACAGAGTGAAAAAACAAAGACGTTTGATGAAAGAACATCCACAGCGTTTTTGTTTCTTTGAAAAAAGCGGAAAAGAAAAAGAGAGTGTGCCGCAAAACTTAGCACTAGAAACACAGATAAGTTTCTATTCGTTAAAAAAATGGCTCGCTTTTTCACGCAAAGATTATATCCTCCACGCATGCCTCTCTTTCATCATTATATTTTTCAAAGCTTATGTCTATGTGATTTGCTCTAAAGGGATAGCTGCTAAGGTAGATGAGAGCAGATTTGAATATATTATCATTCTCTTGTTTTTCTGGTTTTTTTTATCGGTATGTATTTTTGCAACGATCCCTGTTGTTGTGATCCTTCGTGAAATTTTAACCCATCGATTGAAAAAGAAGATTCAGCAGTTGGAAGAAGTGACTGAAGCAACCCAATCAATCAATTTATAAAGAGAAGGGGATAAAATGCATTACGAAATGGCGGCAGCTTGGACGGTGATTTTGATCATTCTGCTGGGGGGTGTTTTTGATTTTTTCTTAACAATACCCATTGTGGCACTGTATATTTCTTTTATCAAGCGTTTGATCTCGTATTACAAGGTTACCAAACAATTAAACGCAGCGCTGAAAAAGCGCATGTAGTGCTCGTGTCATGGGGGGCATAAGTTTTAGATCATGCCATTGCTTCATGACTTGGGAGCAGGGCATCGATTGTTTTTCTCATTTTACGCTGATCTCTGGGGGAAAAAGGCTGTTGGCAATGAATAGGCTGGTGATAGGTTTGTAATAGGCTTTAATGGGGCGGTTGATCGGCAGTTTGCTTGTTTTCT
>NZ_JBHIOT010000035.1:0-1004 GCF_042195745.1 Bartonella sp. AP7XZML | reverse complement strand
TTAATAAACATGTCCATTTACGCACTACATTTTTATACTAAAAACCAAAAGTAAAATTTAAAAGCACTTGATATTCAATTAGGTAATTATCAAAATGAAAAAAAAGTGAAAAAAAATAAAAAATACGTATTGACTTTAAAAAGTCATTCTGTTAAACGAATCGCAAGTGCTTCAAAAACACTTAGCTATTAGCGGATGGGTTACGTAACAACCTTTCCCATGCCTTTAAAATACTGATTGTTTTTTATGCTATTATTAGCATATATTGATTACATCGGGTGTAGCTATGCCATACAATACCCTTCGCGAGGGAAAAGCATAGCGACGGACTAATAGCCGTGTTTTTGAGCGCCCGATGCCCTTATAGGGTCTTTAAATCAAAAACGTACTAACTATTAGAAAGGTTTTTTCAATGAAAGATCTAGTTACAATCAATGATGATGGCGTTGCAGTTACAAATTCTCTAAAAATTGCAGAGGGTGTGGGTAATAGCCATGCTACTGTTATTAGATTGCTACGTAAAAATATTAAAGATTTTGAAGAGTTTGGAAGGGTTGGATTTGAGATCGTACCCTTTAAAACAAATGGCGGATGTCAAAAAAGAGAAATCGCAATCCTTAATGAATCACAAGCAACTCTACTGATGACATATATGCGCAATAATGATACGGTGCGTGCATTTAAAAAGGCGCTTGTTAAAGCTTTTTATGAATTAAAAAGCCAATCAAAAAATCATGATTTATTCTCTAGAGATAATGATTTATTTTCTTATGAAAGTTTAAAAGCTCCTGAGGGAATTGGTAAAGTTTTGGGAATGATTGCAGCGCGTTTATCGTATGTAAATGATTTACAAAAAGAGCTTGATCATTACAAATTGGTTACGACAGAAGCCAAGCGTGTCTTAACAAACGCTATTGTAAAAGCAGCTTAAATAACGCGCGGGCGCGGCGGGGGCGCCTTCTTTAAACCTCTTATTAAAAATTTATTCAAATGTTAGATTAGGG
>NZ_JBHIOT010000034.1:0-3273 GCF_042195745.1 Bartonella sp. AP7XZML | reverse complement strand
CATGGATTTCTGAATTTGTGAGATTAACTGTACCAATTGACAGATCGGCACTATTTTCAATGTTATTTTTAGTGAAAGCTCTAATGAAAATACCTGTGCCATTTTCAGCATGAAGCTCTGCATTGGTCAGATTGATTTCATTGCTATGATGTTTTTGTGGATCATTTAGCTCATCTTGTTTGGTAGTAGGGTGAGTTACGAATTGCAAACCAGAAACTTCTGCTGTTGCAGAAACATTTGTCAAATCAATATGCCCACCGTTGATTGCAAATAACGCTGTTTCGTTCGCTGCTACGGATCCTCCCGTCATGTTGACTGCACCACCATCGATTGCTGCAAGCCCAGTTCCACTACTACTAATCGTTGTTTTTTCAAGAAAAATTATACTGTTTGCGCCATTAGAAAATACACCAGATGACTTATCGCTATAATTTGTTTTTAGGGTCACATCTGCAACAGTAATATGTCCACCATTTTCAGCAACCAATGCATTACCTTTCCCCGTGACGGTTCCTTCCGTCATGCTGATGGTGGAGTTTGAACCTTCCGCATAGAGTCCAACGTTATCAGATGTAATGTTTGCATTGTTGGTTAAAGTGATGGCACTGCCGCTTTTAGCAGATATTGTTGTATTTTGTGCATGAAATGATCCTCCCGAGATTGTTATTGTCGAATCATTCTCTGCTAATACACCTTTTTCAAATACACCGGTGGCTGCTTGAGCCACTGTTACATCTTTTAAAGTGACGGTACTTTTATTTGCGTTTATTCCATAGTACAGTGTCCCATCCTTTTTAACACCCGATATTGTCACATTTTCTAGTTTGTTTTCACTACTGTTACTGTTTGAGAATATAGCACTAGTTGAAGAAGTTGTAATGGTTCCCCCAGTCATCTTGATTGCGCCACCGTTTTGTGCTTGAAGCCCGAAGAAAGCATCATTAATCGTTGTCTTTCCAAGTAATTCAATCATGCTACCAAGGCCACTAGAAACTGCACCAGTTCCATAACCATCTTTTGTTTTTAGGGTGACATCTGTAACAGTAATATGGCCACCGGATGTTGTCTTTACTGCTTGCTCTTTCGCTGTGATGCTCCCCCCTGTCATTTCGATGATGGACTTTGAATCTGCCGCATGGAGTCCAGCAGCATTATTAGATGTAATGTTTGCATCGCCAGTTAAAGCGATGGTGCTGCCGTTTTGAGCAAATATTGCTGTTCTTTCTGCATCAAATGATCCTCCTAAAACGTTTATTATGGAATCATATGCCTCTATGGCAGTTTGTGCTTGCGTCACTGTTACATTATTTAAAGAGATATAACTTGCATCTGCTTTTATTCCAAAGAACAGTGGCACATCCTCTTTAATACTCGATATGGTCACATTTTCTAGTTTGTTTTCATATTTATAACTGTGACTGTTTAAGAATGTAGCACCAGCTGCAGAAGCTGTAATGGTTCCTCCAATCATCTTGATTGTGGCCTCATCTATTACTTGAATCCCGATGAAAGCATTATTAATCGTTGTCTTTCCAAGTAATTCAATTATGCTAAGGTCTTCACAAGCTACACCAATTCCATAAACATCTTTTGTTTTTAGGGTGACATCTGTAGCAATAATATGGCCACCGTATGTTGTCTTTACTGCTTGCTCTTTCGCTGTGATGCTCCCTCCTGTCATTTCGATGATGGCCTTTGAACCTGCCGCATAGAGTCCAACATCATTAGATGTAATGTTTGCATCGCCAGTTAAAGTGATGTTGCTGCCGTTTTGAGCAAATATTGCGGTTTTTTCTGCATCAAATGATCCTCCTAAAACTTTTACTGTGGAATCATATGCATCTATGGCAGTTTGTGTTTGTTTAACTGTTACATTTTCTAAAGTGATAAAACTTTTCTTGTTTATTTTTATTCCAAGGAGTGATGATGCTTCATTTTTATTATCTGATATTACTACATTTTGCAGTATATTTCTATTATCCTTACTATCATCAATATAAACACCAGTTTGAGAAGCTGTAATGTTCCCCCCAGTCAGGTTGATGTTAGCGCCGTCTTTTACAGAAATACCAAAACGAACATCAGAATCAGTGCCTTGAATATTTAAGCCATTTAATTCAAGCGCACTGTTAGCACCTTCAACTGTTACAACATATTTATCGCTACTTGTGTCTGTATTTGTGTTTTCATTTCCAGTTACAGTTACAGTACTGCCGGTGATTTTTCCTTTGTCTTTTACATAAATAGTCTCGTACGTTTTTCCGGATATATCTTTTTCTTCGTTGGCAACGCCAAGAGTTTCAGCATGTGCAGTGAACTGGATGTTGAATAGGATGATAGCGGCTGCAGCTGTGCATGATAAAAGGGATGTTTTATACACTAGTATTCTCCTTATGATAGCCCCCAAATATTCATTTCCCCGCGAACTTCATAAGAAGAAGTGAAAATGGATAGTTGTTATTAATTTCAGTAATTGTTTTTATTTGGTAAGACATTTTTGGTTTTTTGTCAAAATTAAAAAATAATTGATATTAATTATGTCTAATACAAAATGTATTTATAATGGATTTTATTTAAAGAATTATAATTTTGAATATTATTATTCAGAGAAATATTCTGAGATACTGATATAGTGGTACCATGACATCTTTTACGTGATGGTAGGGATTATTATATGACGCAAACTGGGGTTATGAGGGAACAAAAAAGGATGTAGAAGAAGCTTATAAAAAAGCTAACTTACTTGGGCTTAAAGTGGGTTGTCATATTTCAACACAGTGGTATTAATTTATTTCTAATAGACTTCTCTTTTTTTCAAAGTAGGAAGTACTCTTCATCTACTGGGGATGGAAGTGCTCTGTTGCGTTTGTTGTGTCTTGTCTTGGAGATTTTCGTAAAGAACTAAGTATAAAGAGGGAAGGGTGCTTTAAAAGGAAAAAGGATGACTTTAATGTACAAAAAGNATCTTGGGAGGATAAAGAACAAAAGCTATTCGAGCGATCTTTTTATGAAAGGGTGTCAAGAATAAAAAAGGGCAGCATATCGTGCTGCCTTTTTATTAAATTGAATAGAATGAATAGGCTTGCTTTTACAGCTTTGTGTTAAAACTGATAGCGTATGCCGCCTGAGAAATTTGCTCCAGATATACCAGTTTTCTGAAGCTTTTGTTGATAACTTACATCACCATGAAGGGAGAAATTGTGAGACAGTTGCGCATTGATGCCAACGCCGCCTTCAATTGCAGGTCCCATAGGATCAAGGTCAAAATCTCTG
>NZ_JBHIOT010000033.1:0-1316 GCF_042195745.1 Bartonella sp. AP7XZML | reverse complement strand
GGGTATAAAGGTGTTGTTTTTGATCCGCAGATTCAGGTTGTTTATCAGCATCTTCAGTTTAATCAGGCGCGTGATATTGATTTAGGAAAATTTCATGCAATAATTCAGAATGCTCATTCATCATTTTACATATTGAATAAAAACTGAATATTATAAATTTCTTTCATTTCAAACCTGTTTATATTTAATCAATTAACCCCTTGTCCATCACAAACGAAGCTGGCATGCAAAGAAGGACTTTTGAAAAAAGGTGAATTGCTTCTTATGAATATTCTCGAGTGCTAAAATCTGCGAAAATATTGAATGCTGAAAAAAGAATGATGATATCCGCGCATGACCGCAATGAAAATAATATCCTGTATCTTATCGAAATTTCTCTGCCACCTATCATTTACAAAACAACAACCATAACAACACGATAAAGCATACTTTACTTTTATTATAATTTGACCTCAAACTCCCTCTGTTTGTTCTAAAAATAAATATTTATCCAAAATTCTTAAGTAAATATCCTAAAAAATGGAACAAATAGCGTATTAAATGATATAAACGTGAATAAAGTTCTAAAACAAAATTCAAAACAATGCATAAAACTCATAAAGACTAAACTTATGATCTATAAAAATGAATAAAGAAATGGACAAAAACAACCACCTATATCGTCTCTTTTGAAAGATTATGCCGAAAGCATTCAGCATTCAAACTTCTCATATTCACAATGAAATCTGTCCTCATATCTTAACATCAAAAATTTTAGAAAAATTTCTCATCGCATAAAAGAAAGCATCTATTGTAATCTTTTATATCAAAAAATAACCATATTGATGAAGCAAAATAAATTTTAATACATTAAAAGGCCGAAAATCTTCTGCCTTTTAACTAAAAATACATATTGCAGCTCATCAAAAAAGGTGGCGCAATCCAGCAGAGAAACTCGTTCCAGAAAAACCAATTTTCTTAAATCTATGCTGATAAGTGACATCTCCACGAAGAGAAAGTTTTGATGAGAGACGGGCATTAAACCCAACCCCTGCTTCCAAAGAAGAACCAAAGGAACCTAACTGAAAATCATTTTTAAAAGAAACGAATTGCTTATCTTCAAAACTATGCAAATAAGAAAGCCTACTATAAAAAGAAACTTCACGTCCCTCTTCCACAACACCTAACGTCTTGCTTAAACGCCCACCAACACGCCCCACCCATTGATGAAATTTTCCTAAATCAACATCAAGATTATCAATATCACGCGCCTGATTAAACTGAAGATGCTGATAAACAACCTGAATCTGCGGATCAAAAACAACACCTTTATACCC
>NZ_JBHIOT010000031.1:0-6019 GCF_042195745.1 Bartonella sp. AP7XZML | reverse complement strand
TAAGTAGGGTAGGGGAAGAACGTATAGGTATGTAATTTACGCGCATAAAGGCTTTGAAGGGACTAAATCTAAGCTCAGATTTTCTCTCTTTAGGGAGTTAAGACTTGTATTTTTATCATAATGACTAGCTTCTCCATCATAATATTTCTTCACGAGAGCTTTCCAAAAATAATACACTAGCTAGTTTGTTCTTAAAAAAAATAATCAAGGCAATACTTTTGCACCATCCTCATTCGCCATCCTTAAGGGCGGCTTTTGCATTTACAGAAATTGCCCACTGACTTTAGAAGCGGAGCCTAGAAACGTGGGGAAGAGGAACACCATAGAGCGGTGTGACTACTCATGTTGTCATGCTATAGAAATATTTGGTTTTGTAGGGTAGAAGCAGCGGCCACCCCCTTTAATGCTTTTTAGGCATTAAAAATGGCACGAGAAAATGCTGGTAGTCGTGATATGTTTTTTATTATGGCTGATCCATGAGCTCTAAAATATAAATTGAGAGAGAATGGGCGGCATTAAAAGTTAAACGCGCATGGCGAGGCTTGAGATTGATTAGTTCAAAATCCTTTTCTGAGCGGCCATGCGCTGCACTTTTCTTGTTTCTTAAATTCATAGTACCACTAACGATTCTGGATAGACCGGTTGCGATCATTCTTAAGTCATTTTTATCTAGATCTTGATTTTTTAAGTTTTTTTGCTTTATATCGTCAGTATGAATCTTAGCCTTCTTAGCAACTTCTTTCCATAAAGCGTACAGCTTATTATGGGCATTTTCTTCGTATAGGATAGAATGGTGGTCGAGATAAGCTTTGCAAGAGGCTTCCAACAGATTTGCTGCAAATAAAACTGCCTCCCTTGGATCTTTTTCTATATTTTCTAATGCCCTATTTATTTCGATTTCTACTGCTGAAAGTTCTTTCTCTGCAATAAGTTTTTTTAGCTCTTCCATCGAGAGGAGACCAGCTTTTTGCAATTCTTGTGTGAAGGTTAGCTCATTCTTGATAATATATCCTCCACGCTGATATTCTAATCCATCTTTCTTTAACGTTTCTAAAACTTTACGTTGATCTTCTTTAAGCTGTTGTAGCATTTGATCTTCTGGTATGTCTTGAAATATGAATCCGACTAACTTATGAAACTCACTGTCCAAAAAATCACCAAGCAGGGGACCAAGGACTTCAAGCGGTTTATTGCATTCTACATTGATTGTATCTAGTCATTTCTTAATCTTGACTTCATCATCATCACTTCGATACTCATGAGGAGCAGATGGTGTATAAAAAAATAAGGCATCCAAATTCTCTGGCCAATAGTACTTTGGTAATATTTGAGAGAGTATCCTAATTGTTGCAGAAGGGATTTTGTTTTTCTGAGATATTGTTTGCGGAGACGATAATTGCATTTTATGGCTTTATAATATCAAAAAGTGGTATGTTGAGTGGTTTTTAGAGTATGATTTTATTGTCTGACCTTGTATAGAAGGTCGCACAACAATTTTGTGGCTTATATAAGATTTGTGAAAAAGAAATACTATATTGTGTTTTAATTTTTTTCTCCTTTCATTGTTATAACAGTGAAGGGGGAATAGTGTGTGATAATTCGAAAAATATAGAATGAGAACAGAAGTATAATTTGTATTATCGTAACTGCAATAGCATTCTTTATTGGCAGATTGTTTATTAGAGAGAAGGAAGCAGGCAATGCGCATAATCCCTGAACGGAAGGTTTTGTGACAAGAATTTCAATAATGGCATGTTACTAAATGTTGTGTGTGTTCTTTGCTTGTCAGAAAAAGTAGATGGCGCTCTTTATTTGCATAACCGGTATAGAGAACAAGCGGGCAGGGATTGGTTTACCAATTTCGTTTATCTCTTTAAGCTTACTGTTTTCTATAAAAAGACTGTTTTCATTATATCCGCTGTGAAGCTCGCATACTTGGTAGATGGAAATATACGCGTTTATCGTGTCTGTAAGGGAGCTTGAAGCAATGAAGTTATGTGTAAAAGAGTTCTGAAAAGCTTCTTTTGTCCGTAAAACTTATAAGGAAAATTTAAAGGCAGGAAAATGTTAGAGAAATCTAAGAGTACGCTGTGAAAATCAAGAAACAGTCTTTTTAGAGATGGTTTGCTGTCTGTCATCGTGCTTCATGATTTTCAATGTTTTTAAAATTTCTTTCTCAATGAGAGAGGGCTTTTTTATTAAAGCGGGGGAGATTTGTTATGACAGTTAACAATGAAATGGAGAGAAGATGCTGCTTTACCAGCTGTTTTTGTCGCTTCAGTTTCATTTGAACCTATTGTGATTATAAAAGCATAGTGATTCAATGACTTTGAAAAGGGGCGAATAACATTATCAAGTTTGCAATACAGTGCGATTTTCCACATCGCAGTGCGTGGCAGAAGATGGTCAGCATTTTGGGGCATTGTGGGTTCTATATTCTATGCTGGTTCGGTAGGGCGTCTGTTAGCGCATTTATGGAACTATTCCGCATTGAAACGCGTGCTTAATTTCGTGGATCTTTGCAAAGGTCTGATCAGAAAATCCCATATTTCAAGAGGTTTTTAGAGGGATCTAAAAGCACAGAGGTATCATAAAATTACAAACACCGTACGTTACTGGAGGTGATCAATTTTAGAGCTTAAGGAGCTTATCGATTTAGTGTTCTTTCATAAAAATGATGAAGGCTGTGGTCAAGGTCTCAGTGTGTTGGTTTCTCGAAAAGTGGTAAATGCTGTATGATTTTATAAGCTATTGCCAATGTTATGGCTAGGGAGTTCAAATAAAGCATATCATAAATCGGAATTCTTCTCTTTACGCGATAAGAGGAGGGCTAGGCAAAACAGTAAAAATGCAGCGATAGAGAATATGAAGAATACGATATATGTTTGGTTTAAGGACAGGGATTTTTCTGTCAGCGAATGGATCAAAAAGCCAGCGAATATACCCCCTAAGGCACCACCTATTTGCTGTAATATGCGTGTGATAACGGCTGTATCTTTGACGTATAAACTGTTGACATATTGGATGGGGGCGGAAAGGCAGACAATGGTGGCGATGCCAAGTCCTATGCCTCTTAGCAAGAATCCAAGTCCATCCATGCTTATATTATAGCCGAAGCATAATAACCCAAAGCTTGATATCACTAAACCAATTCCTATCATGAAAAAGGGAGATTTTTCTTTCCATTTTTGGTAAATAAATTTCCTTCCGATCCATGCTCCTACCCCTTGCAGAGCAAGGAGGGCACCGATGATGAGAAGGCTCTTTTCATAGTTTCCTCCCATGGCAACGGCTAGTGGGAAATAAACGAGGAAGCTATAAAAAAGAAATGAAGCAACAAGCCCCATGATCATGAGTAATGTATAGCGTGCATTTTGAAATCCGCTAAAGACGATTAATTTGTTTTTTGCTTTCTGATTAGAAACAATGAATAATATGAGAGATATCATGGCTATAAGCGCTAGGATATATAAGTGGTTTTTGTTATTGATATTTCTGGCTTCTGTGAGGTAAAAAAACGAAAGAAGCGATATGGAAAACGCTAAAAATGCAAATAAGTTAAATTTTGTTTTTGTTGTTTCGTTGCTCTTTAAATGTTTTGCTCCAAGGGTGAGTGCCAATAAAATAAGCGGAATATTGATAAAAAATAACAAACGCCAAGATACATACTGAGCAAGCGAGGCGCCTACCAGCGGACCAAAGGCAGGAGCGAAAACTGTTGGTACGGCTATGGTGCCCATGGCTTGCCGCACGCGTTCTTGCCCAAATTGTAGTGCAATGATGGTTTGGCTAAGAGGCAGTAAAAGACCGGTCCCAAAACCTTGAACGATACGGGCAGATATAATGGTTGGAAAATTATAGCTTAATCCTACCCCCAGTGATCCAAGCATAAAAATGAAGCTTGCAAGAAACCAAGTGCTTTTGATACCTATTCTTCCTTGCACAAAAGCGGCCATTAGCAGCCCTGGAACGGTGGCTAGAAAATAGGATGTTACAATCCATTGTATATTATTTCCTTCCACGGAAAAATAATGCGCAAGGTCCGGAAGGATGACATTAACAATGCTTCCGTCCAGCAGAGGAAGTATGCTGGAAATAATGACGGTATATATGACATACCTTTCTGTTTTTGTATAGGAATCTCTCTTTTGCATTATTATGCCCCCTGTTGATATTCTTTAAAATATTGTCCCCGCCCCATTCACAGACTTTTAAAAATTAACACGCATTTGTGATATCTGCGGTTTTGATATTGGAATGAATATGATTGGAAGTGCTGATGGTCTCCTTGTGTACAACCCTTCTTCCTCCAAAATGAAGCCATCAGTTAAGCTGATTTTGATGAGTTTATCGAGGAGTCTATTTGCTGTCAACTCAATCTGCATGAGAGCAAAAGCAGAACCTACACAAACGTGCACGCCTGCTCCATTTGCATTTATTATTTAACATGGAAAATGTGAAAATCTTTATAAATCAAATTATTGACTTAAAAATCCAATGTTTGTTTATATATCATTTTTTATGCTTAAATGATTGTTTGGGTGTCAAATGTATTCTCAATAGTTTATAATTTTCTTTTCTTAAATGTGCAGCTCTTTCTGAAAAATGTTCGATAATTTCTTGATTGTTTAATAAAAATTAAAATTGGTTATAAGAAAGAGCTTGTAAATTATAGAGTAGGAAAAAGGTGCATTTTATAAAAAACAGGGGAGGGTTGTTTCCATAACCCAAACATTTTTTCAAGTTGTTGTGGTATCTTTTTGAATTGCTTGATCGATAAAAGTTTTATAATTATCAGAAACAATATATTGGGTATTTTCTCCTAAAGCTTTGAAATGTTTACGATCGCAATGGATTTTTGCTTTTTCCAGATCGCGCAAGATGTCTTCGAAAATACTTCCTTTGCTTTCCACAACAAAATACAGTTTTCCTTGCCCATCTTGCTCGAGTAATACAGTCCAATCGGGAGTATATGATCCAAGAGATGTATCAATTTTAAACCATTTAGACAGTTTCGCATAAACTTTAATCTTATCGTTTTTTTCAAACGATTGTGCAAAACTGAACTCAATATCTGAATCATAAATACATGATCATAAGTTGATTTATCAGTTTTTGTCATATTCTTTTATAAAACAATTTGCTTTTATATTTATTAAAATGCATTTTCTATTTTATTTTTTTGTATAATTAGCCAATGAAGTTTTTGCTCTAATATCGCAATTTGTAAAAGACTATTTTGGTCATTCAATATGAAACTTTTTATGTCGGTTTCTTGTATTGAAAGCAATGGTACGATTTTTGATATCTGTATAAAATATTTACAAAAAAAATTTAATAACGCATAATTATAAAATTTTGTCCTTTGTTTGAAGCATGTAAAGTTAACCTATTGTTTATTCATAGATTTTATGTTCATTATTTATTTTATACATTTAATCTAGAATGTAAATTGTGTTCGTATACTCAAACTAAAATACTGGTATTGAAGTGGTGAGAGTGTTGCTTTGTTGAGAATAGATCATTGGGTAGGTTGGTATTCCCTTTGTATCAGAGAATTCAACTTATTCTCTCATATTGTGCGTGGATGAAATGTTAACCGCATAATGCTCTCTCTTACATGAGATGTAAGGTTGATATGGTTTCCATATTGAGAAAAGTTGTTGATCGTAGAGGAATATTTTTCTGCGAAATTTGTTTGGCTTAAATGCAAAAAATAGAGCAATAGCCGCATATTTGTTATGCTGTAACGGCATATATATAATCGATGGAGTCAACACTTCATTTAAGAAGTTTTTTAAAAGAAAAACATAAAAAAATAGAATTATTGAAAAAAATCTTTTATTTTGAAGCTTGTTTCTCACGATTATAAAAGCTTCACGTGGATTTCGAAAATTCTTGTTGTATTGAAAAGCATGAAAAATCAAGAAAATTTTGCAAAAAAGCTGCACTATGCGTGCAGCTTTTTATGTATTTGCTTTAAAGGCAGACGTTTTAAAGCATGAAAGTGTCCTTACGG